>JBFLZA010000229.1:0-12247 GCA_040756535.1 Cyanobacteriota bacterium | reverse complement strand
GATGACTCCACCCGTTGAGCCACCCTTGAAGTGTTCGGAGTTTGCTGAAGCTATCATCAAACACTTCCAATAAAAGTTAGTAGTTAGTGGTTAGTGATTATGGGCTATTAGTTACAATATCTCCAAATTCTCCCTGCTAACTACTAACTACTAATCCAACCTATCGAGCCGTTCTGGCTAACAGTAATCCTCCTGCTGTTAGACCAAACATATTGGGTAACCAAGCGGCTAGAACTGGAGATAAAACATTAGATAGCCCTAAAGCATCGGCGATAAATAATAACAAGTAATACGAAAAAATAATAACAATGCTAATACCAAAGCTGGTTGCTCTTCCCGTGCGTTGAGGTCGGGTTCCTAAAACTGAACCAATTAATCCAAAGACCAAGCAAATAAAGGGAAAAGCAAGTTTTTGTTGAATTCGTAAATCGAGTCTGCGAAGTTTCTTTGTATCACCACTCACTCGCACGACTTCCTTATAGTCCTGGATTTGAGCAATGTTCATTTCAGCAGAGTCACGGTCTTTCCCTGCCAATTCAATCGGTGCTCTAGGGAGTTTCAGTTGCTGATTTTCAAATCGCACAATATTGCGGTAGGAAGCATCAGGAGAGATGATATAAATAGTGCCGTTAAAGAAATCCCAGGTATTTTGAGCAGGGTTCCAGATCGCTGATTCAGCCGTCACAATTTGGTTGATATTTTGCTGAGACCAGTCTAAGATAGTCAACCCTTTCATGCGATTCCCATCAAATTGATTGGCGTAGAACAAGCGCTTGAGTCCCCTGATTTTAGTGCCATCGGGCTGGGTGACTTCTCCATATTCAGGATAGAAAATATTATTTTCTTGGAATTTTGGCTTTTCCTCATTCAATGCTTTTTCCAGAGTAGCGGTTGCTTGGTGATTAGCAGCAGGAACCACCAATTCGTTAAGTAAGAAGGTCATCCCCGTAACCACCAAACTTAAAAACACCGCAGGCGCAACAATTCGGTAGACGCTAACACCGCAGCTACGTAAAGCAATCAACTCGCTGTCACTACTGAATCGCGAGTACGTAATCATAGCTGCCAGGAGGGTGGACATCGGTAACGAATAGGACACAAACAAAGGCAACTTTAACAGCAGCGCTTTCATGGCAATCTCTATCGGTAGTCCTGATTCGGTTATTTTTCGCACCAAATCGAATAGGCTACCAATCGCGACAAGAGTTGAGGAAAAAGCACCAACCCCAAACAGAAACGGCGGTATGAGTTCGGTCATGATGTACCGATCCATAACCGATAAGCCAGGGATTAGTGGAAAGTAAAATGGAGATTTCTTGAATTTCATATTCCATAGGGTCGGGGATAAGGTTTGAGTAGGGTTTTAGCTTGATAGACGTGAAGGACTTCTGTAATTGCACCACCTCGCCGAATCGGCACTGTTCCAATTTCATCCAAACTTTTAAAGTATTGTTGATAGCGCTCTGTTAAGTCTTTTTTTTGATGGAAGCGATCAAGAGTAATATACAGCGCATCTTTTCCTAACCATTGATCGGGTTTTGACCAAAAGGCGAACCCTCGCATATCTGGACTAAAGCAAGTAACGGGTGTGTCAGACAGCGGGATAAGCGCCATCCCAATCTGTCCTGCGATGTAATAACCATTGGTGAATACAAAGCTTGATTCATCTAAAGCCTGCCTGAGAAAAGGAGATTCGGCAAAACCTTGCCGCACTTGCTGGATATCGATAAGTTCTGTAGAGGGGTCATCTTGTGGCTGCCAGAATCCTCCTAGTAGAGCATATCGGCTCCCTGTTTGTAGTGTTCCAGTTGCCACATGAAGCAGGGCGATGAGTAAAGCCGTACCGACGACTATTCCTGAACCATTCAGCCATCGCTGCACCCACCGTCGAGAGTACTGCTGCCAGATAACAGCTTGTTGCCCTAGTAGCAATGTGAGTCCCCAGAATCCTGGCATCGGCCAAGTCGGCAAAATTTGTTGATACGCTCCCATCAAAGTAAAGCCTACAGTTAAGGGCAGGGACACCCACAAAATTAACAACTGCTTTTGCAGAAACTCTCCCTCCTCGATTGAGGATTTCTTGGAAAAAAGTTGCTTGATTTGAGCCTGAACTGAGCGCCAACTCACCCACCACAAAGCAAATCCGAAGGTGGGAAACAAGTAAGCTATCCCAACTAAAAAAACAAGTACTACTTTCAGTAGGTCAAAGTCATTTTTGGGTACTCCGCGATTTAATTGAAAACCAAAGGATACCCAATCATGCTGTATATTCCAGAACCAAATTGGGAAGATAGTAATGATAAATAAGGCTAAACTGAGTCCTGTCCAAGGTGATAGCAGTGCACGGCGATAGCGCGAACTCGTTAAACAAAATCCAACGAGTCCCAAGCCTAAAACAAAACCGTGGTACTTGCCGAGACAGGCTAATCCAACCAGAATTCCCAGCAAGGCTAAGCGATAGCTGGGGCGATATTGCTCCGGTTCAAAATTTGAAGGTTGAGTATTGGGAGTACAATCTGATGCTGTAGGCTTCCATAGGGAAGGGGGAAAGAATTCATGGGCGGCGCAGTACAAACTGGCTGTCCAGAAAAACATGAGTGGCCCGTCAGGAAGGGTAAGGGTACCAAAGCCAATTTGAAAAATGGGAATAATAGTAGCGATCGCTAAACTAATTCTGGCAGCTTGTGTACAGAACAGATGAGCGCTGGTTAGATACAGCAGTATCAAACTCCCTGTATAGACAATTAACGCTCCCAACCGAATCGTAAACTGAGATACCTCTCCAGTCAGCCAGGGGCCAATACCTGTCATCAGCGCCACTAAAACTGGATGATCGAAATAGCTCCAATCCAGATTGATGCTGTAGATATAGTAATACGCTTCATCAAAGCCAGGATAAAGCCACAAGGCAACCCAGCTCCGAAAGAGCAGTCCCCCAAGCAGTAAAAAAAGTACTGACTGATTGGCTTTGTGAGCCAACCATTTTTGAAGCATCCGCATTAGAGTTCCTTTTCCCTCGATACACGGACTAACTGATAAATTCCCGCCTGAGTGATTTCTTGATACTGGTTGGGTTGCAATCCCGTTTGTTCTAGAGCTTTCCGTCTGGCTATCACCAGTACAGAGCCAGTATTCGATTGTTTTTCAAGATTCTGGAGTGTGGGAATTGCCTTTGAGAGGTTATGCAAAAACGTTACCTGCTGTTGGGTATAAAAAACTAGACTAGGCTTTTCAAATCCATCTGTAATCATCACTAGTTTTTCGTCAGGGGCTTTTGCCTGAATCGCAGACTCGGCCATCTGACGCAACGGCAGTTGGCGTTCAATATCGACTAAGCCGAGAGCAGGAACGATCACGAACATGAGGAAAGCAACAAACCCCAAAAAGCTAACTCCCCAGAACAAATAGGCTTGACGGCGCAGTAAAAGGACTGTTCCAGCGATCGCACTTGTGCCCCAGATGGCTGCTCCCACAAGGTTTAAATCACTTTGGCTAATTCGTAATCCTAGATTAGGCATGGTAGGGTCATCATCGAGCCACTGAGGACACAAGTAACACGCTATTGCCAGCACCACAAAAAGTACAATACTCAAAATAGTAGTTAGCTTGAGCGTGCCGTTACTTCGTTGGAAAAGTTGTCCCTGAGCGATTTGATCACTCCACCAAAGCCCCAGCAAAATAGCTGCTGCTGGCATCAAGGGTAGGGTGTAGCTGAAATATTTGGTAATGGCGGTAGTGAAAAAGCCCAAAACAATCACAAACCAAAACAGGGCAAATAGGCTGAGATGGGTGTGACGGGGTGATTGTTGCCAACGTTGTCGCTGAAAGACTTTAATGTGGGCGATGGCGGCTGGAAGTGCAAACGACCAAGGAGCAAAGCCAATTAAAACAATCAAAATATGAAAGTACCAAGGGCCACTATGCTCATTGACGACGCTTGTGAATCGTTCAAAATTATGGTATCCAAAAAACGAGTTAATATAAGCATCGCCATTGTGCAACGTCACCAAGATGTACCAAGGCAGGGTAATGGCGACAAAGATTACAGCGCCCCGGACTAGACGCATTTCCCCTAAAACTTCCCTAAGTTTGCCTACATATAGGAGAAAAGCTCCGATAATTAACCCAGGTAGAACAACACCCACAGGCCCTTTGGTTAACACCGCTAAAGCACTCAGGATGTAAAAAGCCAGATACCAACGTTCCTGCACTTTCTGTCGTTTGGGTTGAGCATAGCCCAGAAAAAATGCTAGCAGGGTGCCTCCGAAACACAGACTCAGCAGCATATCGGAGTAGCCAGTGCGCCCAAAGAACAAGGTGAGGGGATTTAATGCCACCATTGCTGCGCCCAAGCTGGCTACTAACCAGGATTGCCACTGTAATGAGGGATTAGGAATTTCCTTGTGTGCGTCCCCGCGTTCCCGTGTCTGTGCGTCTTCTAAACGTTCAGCCCCCAATCCCCAGCTTCCTGTAGGACGGCCAAAATAGCGTAAGGTGTAGAAGCAAAAACCTGTAAGCGCCAATCCTGCGATCGCAGAAGGCAGTCGAGCAGCAAACTCGTTGATGCCAAAGGTGAGAAAAGCAAGAGCTTGACTCCAATAAATCAAAGGCGGCTTATCAAACCGAGTTACCCCGTTGAAGTAGGGAGTAATCCAATCGCCTGTTACCGTCATCTGTCGAGACGCTTCCACAAACAGGGGTTCCGTCTCATCCAGTAACCCAGTGCTGCCCAAGTTCCAAAAGAAAGCAACCCAGCCAATCAAAAGTATCCACAAAATTGACAGCACCCAAGAATTGGCTGGCTGACGCTCCCAAATCTTCAAACCTTGTGTAATCAGGCGATTAAAACTTAATTTCATGGAGTCTTCGATAATCGGTAGGAAGTCTTCACTCGTCCAAAAGCAAACCACTAGGCACTGGACATCACCCATTCAGGCAAAAGTTCATGGCTTAGTTGCTCCAGCCCACAAATTTCCCAAGGCTAAAGATAGCATGGGGAGGACTGAGGCATTCCTCAATCTGGGGAAAGGCTTGGGCGGCATTTGCCCTATCTTGGATAGCTATCTTTATCCTTAAGGACATTGATTGGCAAGTTTTCGACTTCTTGCTTTCTAGAACTACGACATCTCCTAGCGTTTGGGGTTCCTGAATCAGAAGGCGATCGCTCCCAAGCAACCGTACACTCAAGCCTATGGCATAGCTACCGTATTCGGGTTATTAAAAATAAAAGTCATTCGTCATATCGAATCAGTTAGCATCGGAATACTGTTTTTTAACGCAAAGGTCACAGAGGTTTTTGCAAAGGACGCAGAGTTTGTAGAGCTAATTTTTAGTTGCTTCCTATTGCAGAGGAAAGTCTGTGGGATGCTTATAAAGACTATCGTTGGAATTCATCTCCTAGATAGTACTGTCGTACTAAAGGATTGTTGTAAAGTTCTTCGGTGCTGCCGGACGCTAAGATTTGTCCATCTCTCATAATGTATGAGCGATCGGTAATGGCAAGGGTTTCGCGGACGTTGTGGTCGGTAATCAAAATGCCCATTTGGCGATCGCGTAATCCCGCCACAATTTTTTGAATCTCTGCCACAGCAATGGGGTCAACCCCAGCAAACGGCTCATCTAAAAACAAAAACTTCGGCCCTTCTGTACCTGATGCTAACGATCTTGCTAACTCTGTTCGCCTCCGTTCTCCTCCAGAAACTTGATTTCCCTTCGTATGGGCAACTTTTTCCAAGCGAAACTCTCGTAACAGGTTACGCAGACGCAATCGCCACTCATGACGTGGTACATCAGTCTGCTCTAACACGAGTTTAATATTGTCCTGAACACTGAGGTGACGGAAGATACTGGCTTCTTGGGCTAGATACCCAATGCCTAAGTGCGCTCGTTTGTTGATCGGCAGGCTAGTGATGTCCTGATTATCTAGCCAAACTGTACCCTGGTTTGGTTTTTCTAAACCTGTTGCGATGTAGAAAGTTGTCGTTTTACCTGCACCGTTGGGACCAAGCAAGCCGACAATTTCCCCTTGCGCCACTGAAAGGTTGACACGTTTGACAATTTCCCGATTTCCGTAAGACTTATGAATATTGTCTAGTACGATTTTCAATGAGGTCACCTCTTAAAGAAAGAAGGTTGAAGGTTATTAGGTTAATTGGTCAGCAAGGAAGATCGAGTGTCAGAGCGCGTAAATTATCACTTTCGACCTTCAACCTCCCCTTTGGGTTCTCCTGGTGGAGTACAACTTTCAACGTTCTAACCTGGGCTACGCCCCGCTGCGCTAACAACCTTCTCACCGTCCAGGGGCTTGCTTGCTTACAGGTGTGGTAGGTGCTTCGGGGTCAGAAATAATGTAGGTAGATTCTACTTGCCTGTTCGTTTTGGGTAATGCAATAAAACGCCCCTCATCAATCAAGTAGGTAATGTTTTCGCCTCGCATACTGTTGCCATTCTGCAAAATGTACACATTGCCACTCATGACAATGCGGCGTTCGCGGTTGAAGTATTGAACTTGGGCGGCAGTGGCTTGAATTTGTCGGGCTGGGTAGTCAATTTGGACATTACCGCGAGCTGTAATGACTTCGTTGTTCCGGTCAGCTTCTTGGACATCGGAACGGATGGTGATGGCGCGACCGTCTCCAGTTTGTGCCTGAGCGTTTTGCAGGTGATTGGGAATGGCGAGTGCTCCCACACAAGCCGCTGGGAGCAATAACGCCAAACCTAAGCGTCGCCTCAAGTTATCAGAGAGTTGAAAAGATGGCTTCATAGGTATCGGTAACTGATGTTGAAGATTGTGATGCTTCTGTGGATAAGTTTATAAAAATCTAGCGCGAAAGCCTACGCCATCTCCTTGGTGGAATAAAAAACGCTTCCGGCTAGAAATGCTGTATATATTTTGACGACTAGGTATCTCTGGAAGTTTCTAAGGCTCAACTGGAAGCTCAACTGGAGGCTGAGCCTGGAAGGGTCGGGAGGCTCTACTTCCTCTTTCACCTGATAACCTGCTTGCTACCCACAAAAACTGTTCAGGTTTCAACTCGCGAAATTTTGGGCAGCTGTACTATTGCTGCTGTGCTAATTTCATGAACCTCACCCTTTTGAGGTGCTGTTAACAGCTTGACAAAATTATCAACTTGCTCTTGTCCGGTTTCCTGTAGTGCCTTCAAAAGCTGAAAACTTTGCATCACTAAATCTGTGACATCAATCCCTTCATAATCGGGTTGATAGTCGCTGAGGCGTCCAATTCCCTCGCCCAACAATATGACAGCACCGCGCCAGTTGAGATTCATCAGATGATGGCAAGCAACGGCAATTTGCAAAACTCCCTGATAGAAGCGCTTTTGCGGCTCGAAGGCTTCTATCCACAATGCTTCTAGGGTGTCGTGACAGGCGTAAAACTCCTGTTGATTAAATTGCTCGACCCCCTGCCAAAATTCTTCGGGTGGTGCGACGGGTGTCATGGGATTTTAGAGTTTGGATTTTGGATTGATTGCGACAGATGAGTCTTCTGTTTAGGATTTGGAATTAGCGATCGCAAAAACTAAAGTTCCCCCGGATGAATCCAGGGGATGGAGAAGTCAGTGAGACTTATGCCATGCTGTCTCGCACAACGTTAATCTCTTCTAAGCTAATCTCCTGCTTATCACCGGCAAAATCGTTATCCGCTGTCAAGAACAACATACAGTGGCACTCCTTGCGCTCACGCATGGGGATACAAGGACAGTTCCAATAAGCGGCTTTTACTTCCGCTTGTTTGTCTTCATAATGGCGGCAGGGGCACAGAGGGGAGCCAAGTTCGTCTTTGTGTTTGGCGAGTCCTTCAATCACCACAGCGGTTACTGAAGGGTCAACGCAGAAGTAGGTACCAGTACGTTTAGCATAGGTTTCAGAAAAATGTCTCATTGCCTCCAGGTTTTTTTCACTGGAGAGATTCGTAGACGTTGGAGTGCTCATCTAATCTGGTTCAGCTGTTGATCAATTTTTTTGCATTGTAACTCAAGGCTTTCATCGGAAGTAGACGCCTCCAATTCATGGGTGATGCTTAGCGGGGAATTATAACCCCAAAAAGGCTCTAGATAGGACACAGAATTAAGAAAGATACAGAAAAAGCTTTGATTAAGTCAAGAGGCGACCTTTCCTGCAGGGAAATGAACTGACGCCCTAAAAAAGGTCAGCTCAGTCTCTTTTCATCAATTTTTACCAGGGTTAAGCCAAGAAAACGATAATGCATAACCTAGAAATTGAGCCATCTTTCGGTGTGAGCAACCTGCCTCAGCTCGTCAATCTCTCCTATACACTACTTCAAAAGCTTCACTACCAATACACGCAACAGCTACTTCAGAAATGCTTTGCGATCGCTTATGGTTTGTATCGCTGCAATTCTAACCCCTTTCTGCCCTGTTCTCCGTCTAAATACTGATAGTCTTCGCCACCTCAAAAATTTTTCCGTATTTATCCCATCGCGCCTCCATACGGTTGCCCTCAATACTGAGAAAGACGTTTAGAAAAGACTTCTACAGTTCTGCTGGCTGGAAGTCAAGGAAGAGATTGTCTATCTGCTGCAACTCATCCCTAAGTTAAACGTTGCACAAACACAAGCACAAACATCAGTCTTCAACTTAACCCTGGAATCAATATTACAGACAGATTCATATGGCTGACTCAGAAAAAGATTTAGCGTCCCTAATCTCAAAGATTGCAGAGCTTGAGGAACGGCAGAATATCACGGCGAGGTATGCGGTAAGGGTTAAACGCCAGTTAGATGAAGTGACTGAGAAATTTTACAACCTACAACAGCGCTTTGAGCAGCAATTAACTTTGAGTCAAGGCTTGAATGATATTACAACTTCTAACGGAGTCGCCTCTAGTGAGACTGCCGCACATGAGTTAGTGACTAATGGTAAAACAAGCAGGATGCTTAGCAAGTTAGCTGATGTAGTACTTACCAACTCAGTTGAATTTGAAATAAATACAGATGCTGACACTGAGCAAGATAATTTAGCTGAATTTGAAGTGAATGCTGATGTAGTTGAACCTGAATTAGATGAGGAAAGTGCTGCTACTCAACAGGAAGAATTCTCTACAGCTTTCACTGATAAAGAATTCAAGATAGAGAGAATGATGTGGCTGCTGAACAAAATCTATGCAGACGAGGAACGGAGCCAGGATAAACCTATTGATGCTGAAGAATTTTGGGGGCAGTATAACGAAGGAAAGCGGGACTTTACGGAAATTAATCTAGCTGGAGTTAATTTGAGTGGCTCATCTCTGGGATCTGAGGTCAATTTGAGTAAAGCTAACTTCAGTAGTGCCAATCTAAGCCTTATTAGCTGGCGTAAACTCAATCTAAGTGGTGCAATTTTGAGAAGAGCCAATCTCAGGAGAGCAAATCTTTATGGAGCAAAAATGAATGAGGTGAACCTAAGCGGAGCTAATCTGAGTGAGACAGATTTATCAGGAAAAAATCTGACCGGAGTAAACCTAAGTGGAGCTGATTTGACTGGGGCTAACTTAAGGAAGGCTACCTTGATGAATGCAGATCTTAGTAATGCCAATCTAAGTAATGCAAATTTGCTTGAGGCAAATCTAGAAGGAGCAAACCTTCAGGGAGCAAATCTCAAACAAGCGGTTTACGACGCAGCTACCATTTTTCCCTCAGAGTTTGATGTTGCTCAAGCTGGTGCCTATTTAATTGCCCCTAGTGCTTTCCTACAAAATGCTAACTTGGCGGGCGCTAACTTATATCAGGTTAACCTAGCTGCGGCAGACCTGAAAGGGGCAGACTTAAACTCAGCAAACCTAGAGGGTGCGAACTTGGGTGCAGCCAACATGAGTGAAACCAATTTAACCAATACAAATTTGCACCAGGCAAAACTTCTAGAAGCAAATCTGACAGAAGCTAACTTGAGTGGAGCAAATCTAAGTCATGCGAGATTAACTACGGCAAATCTCAGTGGTGCAGACCTAAATCAGGCAAAAATGCAGAACTCAAACTTAAGCGAAGCAGACTTAAGTGATACAAATTTGAATCAAGCAAACTTGGAGAATACAAACTTAACAGCAGCCAACCTATACAGAGCAAACCTAAAAAGTGCAAAATTTGGTTGTACACAACTATCTGAGGCTAATCTAACTGGTGCAGATTTACTTGGGGTATCTTTAAGCTACTTAAATCTCAGCGGAGCTAACCTGAATAAAGCAAATTTATGTGGAGCTAACCTGAGCTCAACAAACTTGAGTAGAGCCAAGTTCGCTTCAGCAGACCTGCGTGGAGCAAATTTGGAGTGTGCCAACTTAGAAAAAGCCTACCTAAAAGATGCCAACCTAACTGGGGCAAAGCTAGATGGAGCAAAGCTCAATGGAGTAATCATGCCTGATGGCACGTTTCGCAAGTAAGCTTTACCTTATTTCACTCCGTCAGCACTGATAGCTGATACCAAGTTGCGTTCAAACGTAGTAGATAGCAAGAGCTGGGGGAGCTGGGGAAGCTGGGGGGGCTGGGGGAGAGAAAGTTATCTCTTTGAATGCAACTCCGTATGAGTAACGTTATAGAAGAAAAGACGATCGCTCCACTCCACCAGAGACGCGATCGCTTTTTTTTTTGAAACTTCGCCCCTCTTACTTCTAGAACAATGCCGCTCTCAAAAATCCCTCTTTTGTTACTCTCATTAGAGAATATTAGGACAGCTCCTACTCCCCTGTGTAAAGCTACAGACGATGATAATAGAGACTCGCAATCACTTATATAGTGAAGTCCCTATTTAAGGGCAGAAACTATCCTAAAAAAACTTATATTTATTCTCTAAACATGAAATATTACAGGGTAAGCCATTTCAGCAAAATGGCGTCCTCTTATTTATTCTCCAATCAAGAAATAGAGTTAAGTATCTAAGCTAAATAGCGCAACACTTTTCCGAGTCTTGGCGGAGTTAGACAGATAGATGAAGCCAGTAATATAGATTTACACAGGTGGATTAAGGTAAAAAACATGGCAAACTTCGAGTACATCAATATCAAGATCGCGGGTTCAAAAGGTTGTATCGATGAGCATGGTGAGAAAATCTGCTGGGATAACACCCGATTAATCATCACCAAAAATGGATTCACCACCGTAGAGAACTTAGCGGGTGGTATTGAGAAAATGGAGGATCACTTAAATAATCAATTAAGTCGCTATAAACAACAAGGTTGGCAGCCTGTTAGCGTAGAAAGACTCGTAGATAAAAATACAGATGGTCATCTTAACCCTACTATCTACTGTTTTCTCAAGCGCTCAATCAAAGTAGAGTCTGGCAATCTCAAGGATAAGCTAAGCAAAAATGCTACTAAAATGTACCAAGATTTCCCCGTTGGAGCTTAAGGGATAATCGATTCGCCTTATATATCATGCGGTAACAGAGGTACGGGAGCGAGAGCGATCGCACAAGTACTGCTACTGAGTATTCCCTTCACTCATGGCAGAGTTCAGTCTTTTTTCACCCGATGCTTCAGTTCTCTCACACCCCTAGCGCTTGAGAAACAGTCAATTCAAGCTCTGCAAACATTCTCGATCTAATTCGTTCATTGCCTGTACACAAACTCCGGCGCTTCATAGAGTCCTGCCATCGGTTGCAGTACAAGTCACCTTTAAATTGAGGAAATCAACAATCTAATATTCAAGAATCTCTCATGGGGTAATATTCAACTATCTTGTAGCAATAGCCACTCCATTAAAATGATTGCTGAAGCTGGAGTTGTAGGGTTTGTGTGGAATCAATAACAATCCCTCTATGACTACCGTTCACAGAAATAGCGGAGTCAGTGTCCAATAAAGGCCATAACGCCCAACGACTGCCTGCGGGTAAAATGTCGAGACTGGCAGGGTTTGAAGTGAGCCAGATTAAGGGAAGGTTAGATGGAACACTCACCTGAGCCTCTTCTCCAGCTAAAGTAGCGGCAAGAGCTTCTAAAACAACTTGGTTGCCTTGCATCAATCCTGCCATAGGAGTCCAGAGTTTTACATTTAGCTGGCTATGTAGGGCATAGAAATACATCGATGCCGCAGCAATCACCGCTTGCTCAAAGTCTTCAAAGCGCCACTGAGTTGAACTATCCAAGCAGATAATAATTTCTTGAGAACCCGTGAAAACCTCTAACTCGCGCACCTGCAATTCTCCGTAACGGGCACTCGTGCGCCAGTGGATAAGACGTGTGGGGTCTCCTACTCGATAAGGACGTAAAGAGCGGGTGAGGTCTTCGGCAGCGTGAGAAC
>JBFLZA010000228.1:0-12316 GCA_040756535.1 Cyanobacteriota bacterium | reverse complement strand
TAGAGCTTGAAGGTGGAGGTGGGGGAGGAGGGGGAGGCAGGCGAGGAATGGTTTCCTCCTTCTGTTTGTGATAGTCACAACAGTGGCACTGGTCGATAATCAGGCGTTTTCCAGTGCTGTACTGAGTAGCGTGCGCTATAATCTTCTTTGTGCGCGTCGCTGTCAATTCCTGACAGGTAGGGCACTTGCTAAATCGATCTGAGAACGAGACAAGGGCGACAATGTGGAATCCAAGTTCAGTTAGCTGTTGGCTACAGTTAGGACATTTCCAACCCTCAAAATTAATACTGCCTAGTTTTTGAGCTACTTTCTCCGGGTTGCTCAAATATGATTCAATTTTGGAAGCCTCTACTTTTTCCATCCGCTGTTTGCACTGAACGCAGCAGAACAGATGATTGCTGCCACTGAGTCGGGTTCGCCCTTCTGGTTCAAGAAAAACCTGACGACTTTTTTTATAAACTACCGCCCCAAGCCCAAGTAGCAATACCAATCCGCCCCCAATTATCGGCACCCAAGAAAGATCTCTATCCTGAGCCGGTTCCTGTTCTAGAGCGAGAGATTGAGCTGCTAGTGTTGTCTGTGGTGTGTTTGAAGTAATTGCTGTTGGTGTTAGTGGAGCGATCGCAGAAGACTGTTCAGGTACTTTTAGAGCAACGACTAGGGCTTTCGTACCCGATAGAGTGCCACCATTAAAATTCCCTTGCTTGAATTGTGGTGTAATCTCAGTATCGATAATGTTGCCCACTTTGGCATCGGGTAAAATCGCTTCAATCCCGTAACCGGTTTCGATTTCAACGCGGCGATCGCCTTTGGAAATCAAAAACAGTACTCCATTATTTTGAGCTTTCTTACCAATTCCCCAGTGATTGAACAGCGCCGTTGTAAACTCCTTAGGAGAGGCGGATGGAGAAGTTTCTGGTACAGTCACCACAGCGATTTCTGTGCCATTTTCACGCTCTAATTGAGAAATCACAGAATTGAGTTGAGCTTCTGTCGATTCATCGAGAATCTGGGCCATATCCGTCACCCAAGTCCCATTAATCTGCCGGGGATTGGGTACATCCTTCACTTCTAGGGCTAATCCTGCAAAGGGAAGCAAGACAAATGCAAGAGTAATCGGAGCAGTTTTGAGTAAGCGTTTGAGTGGAGTTTTTACAGGCTTCATGGTATTTATCCTTATTAGTGTCCATATCTCTACAATCCTTGATGGGCAGAGAGTTTGGTAGATCAGCACTTGATCAGTAGAAGGTTAATAAGAAATTGATCTTGACGAATCTCATTTGATGTTGGTAATGCAATCCTCAACGTGCCATCAGAGAGAATTACCAATCGCTACCAGCACCACCACCACCACTGCTACCGCCGTCATAACTACTGCTGCTGTCATAGCTACTGCAACTACTGCTGCTGTCGTAGCTGCTGCTACTGGTATCGGAACTGCAACTACTGCTGCTGTCGTAACTGCTGCTACTACTATCTGAGTTGCAGCTACTGCTGCTGTCGTAACTGCTGCTACTACTATCTGAGTTGCAGCTACTATCGTCACTACTGCAAATGCGATCGCTATCTGAACTACTAAGATTGCTGTCGTAGATCATGTAACTGGTATCGCTGTCTGAAGTGCTACCTGTGTACGAGTGGCTATGGGGTTGAGAACGATGAGTGCTACTACTGACTTTAGGCTTGCTCACTGAGGGTTTCACAACAATCCGATGCCGACGACGCCTGAGATGATGAGTAAATGCGATCGCGAGTACCACTCCCCCAACCAGCAGTCCCCCACCCAGGAATAACCCCCAAGGAGTATTGGTATCCTGAATCGATTCTTGTGAGACAGCGGAGGATTGAGTCGGCACGATTGTTTGTGCTGTGCTAGTACCTACTACCGTGTTCATAACGTTTAACGTTCCTTGTGACTACTCCTATCTCTACAATCCTCAATAGACAAAGGAATTAGTAGATCAGCGTCTGATCAGTAGGCGGCTACTTTAAAATTGATCTTGACAAGCCAAATCTGCTATGCGTAAATGGAAACTCTCAAAGCGTCCACGCCCGGATTAGCCAAAATCAAACAAGCTAGGAAAGAAAAAGGATGGAGTGTGGATAATTCCCAATGGCTTGAAGAAGCCAGTAGAATCTTGGGAATCGATTGGGAAGAAACGGGCTATTTTGCTGAGGGGATTTCCGAAGGAACTTGGAAGCGTTTTTTAGCAGGAAAACGTCCGATTAAAGCTGAGGCGTTCAAAGTTTATAGCGAAGTGCTTGGACTTGAGTGGGAAGAACTAATCGATCATAGTGCCATTCAAGATTGGGGAGAAGCACCGGAAGCGGGTGTTTTTTATGGGCGTACAGAAGAACTGGCTACGCTAGAACAGTGGATTTTAAAAGATAGGTGTCATCTTGTTACTCTCTTAGGCATGGGAGGAATTGGCAAAACGGCTTTAGCTGTAAAGTTAGCGGAGTCGATTCAAGAGCAATTTGAATATTTCATCTGGCGAAGTCTGCGTTATAGTCCGCCCCTTGAAGAGATTCTAGTAGAGCTAATCCAATTCCTCTCCAATCAGCAACAAGCCGATATACCAGCAGGTGTCAGTACAAGATTATCTCGCTTAATGGATTGTTTGCGATCGCATCGCTGTTTAGTCATCCTAGACAATTTTGAAGCCATTCTCTGGGATGGCGAGTCTCAACCTGAAACGCTGCGCCATCGTACTGGAATTTATTTGCAAGGGTATGAAGCGTATGGTGATTTCCTCAAGAGGGTGGGAGAATCGCACCATCAAAGCGCGATTATGGTAATCAGTCGAGAGAAACCGCAAGAAATCGCCGCGATTGAAGGCAAATCCTTACCCATTCGTTCTTTACAACTCAAGGGTTTGCAAGAGGAAGAAGCACAAGAAATCTTAAAAGCCAACGGTTTATCTGGAGAGGAACAGTGGAAAACCTTAATTAAACTGTATCGAGGTAACCCTTTAGCCTTAAATATCGTTTCCACCACTATTCAAGAATTATTTAATAGCAATGTTCCTGAATTTTTAAAACAAAATACTTTAGTGATTACGGGGCTAAATGATATCTTGGATGAGCCATTTAAGCGTTTGTCAGTATTAGAGAAACAAGTGATGTACTGGCTGGCAATTTACCGTCATCCCATTTTGTTATCGCAATTGCAATCCAATATATTATTTCCCGTAAAGAAATCTAAGTTAATCGAAGCTCTGCAATCTCTAGGATGGCGCTCTCTGATTGAAAAAAGTACAGAGCCGAGTGAAGTGGCTTTCACCCTTCCTCCCGTAATGATGAAATATGTCACAACTCATTTTGTTGAGCAAGTTTGTGAGCAACTTTGTGATGGAAGTATTGAACTTCTTAGTAGCCATGCTCTAGTTAACCCTCAAGGGGGTAACATTCAAGTATTTCCATTTAAACCAATCCTGTCCTCAGTTAAAGAACTGTTAATCACCACCTTGAGAAGCGAACAACGGATTAGAGAACACCTCAAATCTCTTTTGGCTATGTTGGAAGGTAAGCCTGCACTAGAAGTAGGATATGCCAAAGATAACCTTCTTAATTTGCTTACAGAACTAGAGCAGGGGACTTAAACAATGATTACAGCCAGCTTCGTATGAGCTACTGCATTAACCCCAACTGCTCTAATCGTCAAAATCCAGATGATTTAGAATATTGCCAAGCTTGTGGGACTCAGCTGCTCATTGATGATCGGTATCAAATCGTTCAACCTCTACGTGCTGGAAAAGCCTACAATAGCGAAGTCTTTGAAGTTCAGGATTTAAACGAGCCTGGAACCACAAAAGTTCTGAAAACCTTGGCAGTGAAACATAATGATGGCAAGTTTGCTGAACTGTTTGAAAAAGAAGCACAAGTTTTAATTTGGTTAAGCTCAAAGTGGCATCAGCACCCAGGAATTCCTAAAGCCAATCCTGATAGTTACTTTACGTTTAGATTGGGTAAGGGCTTCCGAAAATTGAAATGCTTGGTAATGGAGAAGATTGAAGGGCAAAATCTAGAGGAATGGGTAGAGCAAAACCCGCCTATTTCTCAAAAGCAAGCTCTCAACTGGCTGCAACAACTTGTAGAAATTTTAGATAAAGTACATCGCCAAGGGCTTTGGCATCGGGATATCAAGCCCTCTAATATCATGCTAAAACCTGATGGACAATTAGTGGTGATTGACTTTGGTGCAGTCGGAGTTGGGGAAACAAGAATTATTTCCACTGACTACACTCCTCAAGAGCAAATTGCAGGGAAAACTGGTCCGCAGTCTGATTTCTTTGCTTTAGGGCGGACTTTTGTCTATTTACTGACGGGTTCGCATCCCTATAACTTACCCAAAGACTCTCTTACAGGGCAAATCATTTGGCGAAACCTCACCTCAGCTATCTCAAGCAATTTAGCCCAGTTGATTGATGATTTAATGGCTCTTGAACCAGCCAATCGCCCTCAAAATACTCAAGAAATTTTGCACCGAATTCAGATAATTGAGAACCAGGTTGAGATTCCGAAACTCGCTCACAAGACAGCTCATTTAATTTCTTCCCAACTCATTGAAATCACTCAACTCCCTACTCCTAGTAAAAATCAGGGGCAAAAAATTATAGTTAAAGGTTTGTGGGTGGGTTGCACAACCTTATTTTTAGGATTAGCAGGAACTCTATTTTACCAAATACTCCCCTGCGAGGTATTGGGGAATTTTAAACCTTGTTTAGCTGCCTTTGATGACAAATTAAGTTTCGGAGAAAAAATATTAATTCCTGGTTCTGCATCCTTAAAAAAGCAAAAAGGAGTGGAGGCATTTAAAGAGGGACAATATCGCAAAGCAATCAATGATTTAGACTCAACGCGGGAACTTCAGAAAAGTGACCCAGAAACGTTAATTTATCTTAATAATGCCCGAATTCAAGCTCAAAATGCAAAATCATATTCGATTGCCGTTGCGGTTCCTCTCGATACCAGTTCAGAAGGATTGAACTCTGGGTTAGAAGTTTTGCGAGGAGTTGCCCAAGCTCAATATGAGTTCAATAAAGAGAACAAGAAGGTCAAGATTAAAGTATTAATTGCAGATGACGCGAATACTTCTACTCAAGCTAAACAAATTGCTAAAGCTTTAATTGATAAAAAAGATGTCCTAGGAGTGGTTGGTCATTTTACTAGTGATTCAACTCTAGCCGCTGCTGAGGTTTATCAACAAAATCAATTAGTTTTTGTTTCTCCGACTAGCACGTCAGAAGATTTATCAGCCCAAGAGCAAGCCTATTCTCCCAATTTCTTTTTTCGCACTGTACCAAGCGATCGCATCACCGCTCAGACTTTGGCTAACTACCTGAGCCAACAAGCCAATCAACAGAAAGCCGCTGTATTTTACAATCCTCGAAGTAAATATAGCAACTCCCTGCAAAAACAATTTCGCGACAGCTTGATGCAGGAAGGAGGACAGGTTGTAGATGAGGTGGATTTATCGATTCCCATCTTTAACTTAAGAAATACGATCGATAATGCTGGGAAACAAGGAGCCAAGGTTCTTGCTTTATTTCCCAATAGTCAAAGTTTAATTCTCAACAAAACCATAAAGCTAATTATCGCCAATCAATGTAACTACTTGATGGTGGGAGGCGATACTGTTTATACACCAGAAATTCTAGATATAGTTGGAAAAGAAGCAAGCAACTGCTTAGTCGTCGCTGTCCCCTGGCATACTATGCATAGTCCTAACAAAGCATTTCCTCAAACCGCCCAGAAGTTATGGGGAGGAACCGTGAGTTGGCGCACGGCATTGGCTTATGATGCAACTCGTGTGTTAATAGCAGCTTTAGAGAAAACCTCACAGCCGAGTCGTACCTCAGTGCAGAAAACCTTATCAAACCCTAATTTTCAAGTGATGGGGGCGACCGGTAAAATTGGTTTTCAAGAAAATGGCGATCGCAAAAATCCCCAGATGCAACTAGTCCAAGTCCAGCTAGACAATCAAGGTAATCCTGTATTTGTCTCCTTACAAACACCTCTGAAAACAGCGCTCAGCAAGTAGTGATTATTAAATTATGAGTCATGAATGCAACAACAATAAGAATGCTTTCCATTTAATAAGTAGAAAAGTCAAACTTTCCATAACTCAATTACATCCCATTTCCTTGGGGTAAGCCAATCCTATGCGAAGATGATTTTTGTTTTCATCATCCATAATTCATAATTTCATAGCTTGGTCGCCCACAAGCACTACGATGGTACCGTAAGGACATCCATTCGCGATCGCTCTTTTTCTTTTGTTCAGGTCTACACTCTGCTACTTCGCGCCTGTCAAGTTGCACACTAATGGTATCTCCTAATGCCGCTTGATTAAAGTACTGCTCGAAGAGTGCTTGAGTCTGTGCAAAAGCTGTATCTAATGAAATCGAGTCTACCTTACCCCAAAACTGAGAGTCAGGTTCGTGGTCGATATATCGACCGAACAACATCTGGCAATCTTTGCGGTACTTACGTGTATTTAATATATGACAGTGCCAGACCAAATCGATTTCCTGCGTTGGGACAAGCTGGGTGTTTGGATGCAGATAGATTAGGAACAAAAACATCCGGTATTGCTTAATTGCACAAGATATTTGCTGACGACTCCAGCCAGATTGCATTAATTGATCAGCGATTAATTCTAAATCGAGTTGTTGCAGCTTGTTTAAAAAGCTTTGGTTTGCCGCTGATAGGACTGAATTGATTGTTAACATAAGTTTGATATGGTGATTACCTACTATCAGCTTCTTTCTTCACTCGCGTAATTGGTATATTCAACGCAGATATTCTTCAATAGATTTTCCAGCGACATAGGTTTGTACTAAGGCAAAGCTTTTGCTATTCCCTACTTTCACTTCCAGATAATCTAGATAGCGAGAAATTGCACGCTGAAATAATGCCTTTAAGGTTTGGGCTTCTCTTTCAAAGAGCTTCAAGTCATCCCATTCAAAACGTTTGGTTACTCTGTTTACCTATATCTCTCGTGCTTAAGGAGCTTATGCAAAAATTGACTCAAATGATTGAGACTTCAAGAGGTGACAAGCCGCTCGAAAGCTTGATGGCTCTTGCTTTTCGCTCGCTTGACTGAGAGAGTTCTTGGCTAGATGTAACGAGTTGGATGGTTGGAGGCAAGATTAGGGGCGCAACGGAACAAAGTCATAGGCAGTACCGGATTGACTACTCACTACCCGGTTGCACCTTTACCTTTGTAGCGATACTAGAAACTGAGTACTGGCGGTGGCAACATCGCCTTGAGCAAAGGCTGGCACCCCTGCTTGTTTATCGAATTCCGTGTCAGCCGTAACTTAGATCTTGTTCTAAACAGTGAGTTGATGCTTTTCGGTTAAACTTAGGGCGATGCCCTTCTCGTAGTAAGCCGCTTCATTAATAAAGATGGGATAGACAGTTGATTCCCCTTCATAAGCGATCGCACGATTGTCAAACGTCAGAAACATTGGATCGCCAGGGTGCAGGGCTTCATAGTCTCTACCCTGAAGCTGCGGATGAATCATTGCCTGAATCTCCCCCTGCTCATTTCTGGGGTAGTCGATGTCTCGCAGGAATTGATGGAGGGTGAGTGTGCGATCGCTCTGTTCTGTTTTTCCCTGGTTATACTCTTCTAAGTAGTCCAACACTGCATGGATAAGTTCCTCCGTTTTCAGAAAAAAATCGGCATTCAGAACCCCCTGAGCCACAGGGCCAACCTCAATTACAAAACTCAATTCGCAAAGAGACCTTAAATAAACATCTTTTTGAGCTGATTGTATACTCATGCACACTCTTACTAAAGGATTGAGCGAACTGAGATAAGCCGCTAATCGTAGGTTGAACGGATGGGTATTCCCCAAAATCAGAGTTAGACCCATGTTTGCTGTTGTGCTATGCAAATCAATCAGAAAATCCACTTGAAATTTACCTTGAGGACTTAACATCTGGTAAATTTGTTTGGCGCGATTTTCTTCATAATTAGAAAAAGTTGAATTTTGCAGCTCTTGATTTCTGAAACAGCGATTTAAATCTCTATCAATGTATCGTTTTCCTGCCTCAAAAGCCTTGGGATTTCCCAATAATGTAACGGTTTCAAAACTGGAGCGTTGAATCAGTTCAGAAAATAGCTCAAACTTCTTAATCAGATAGGCTCCTGTAAACTCATTGCCATGAGTTCCGCCAACGATGGCAACTCGACTAATCTGATTTATACTTTTCATTTCCTGATCTCCCTTAAAAATAACTACATTATTGCCATTACAATAAGGGATTTTTTAATGAAATGTCCAATACCTTTTACCGCATAAAAGTATACTTTAAAAGTATAGTCATTTCATATTTCAACAAGAAACTATACTTGAAAAATATAGTTATTTGGCAAGAGGGATGGAACTCCGACATCTGCGGTACTTTATCGTCTTGGCTGAAGAGCTTAATTTTAGTCGTGCTGCCCAACGTTTGCATATTGCCCAGCCACCTCTGAGCCAGCAAATCCGCTCTCTAGAAGATGAGCTGGGATTGCAACTGTTCGATCGCACAACGCGCCCACTTCAGTTAACTCCTGCTGGGCAAGTGTTCTTAGAAAAAGCGCGTCAGGTTTTCACTCAGGTTGAACAAGCAACGGTATTGGCAAAACGAGCGAGTCGAGGTGAGATCGGACAGTTAAGAGTAGGAATTAACACTTCTATCGCCAACAGTGTGCTTCCTGACATTCTGCGAACATTTTGCGATCGCTTTCCAGAGGTGGAACTGGTGCTACACGAGCAAGCGTCTTACCAACAGCTACAAGAACTGTGCGATCGGCACATTGATGTGGGTTTCGTCAATCTGCATCATTTACAAAGCATTGATGAGAATGACGATACCTTGAGTTTTATTTCTATCTTGCAAGAACCCTTCGTTATTGTTTTACCTGAAGGCCATCCTCTAGCCCAGCAAACTCAAGTTTCCCTCAAAGCACTAGCAAACGAGCTATTTATCTTACCTCCCGCCCACCTTCCCTCTGGTTTGTATTATCAGATTACTAGCCTTTGCCAGCACGTCGGGTTTTCACCCAAAGTCAGGCAAGAAGCCACATGGATGTCAACGGTTCTTAGTTTGGTTGCAGGTGGGGTAGGAATTTCATTACTTCCCGCCAATGCACAAAACCTTCAGCGAACAGGAGTTGTCTTTCGGTTGATACAGGAACAATCCCCGATCTTCCAAATGGCGATGGTTTGGCGGCGCAATGATTCATGCATAGTCTTGCGTAACTTTCTGGAGGTGGCTAGGAATGCGAGGGTGTTACTGAATCATTCCCTGATTGATTCAGCAGGCTAGGGAGTAAACTTTTTGACAGAAGCAGCAGTCTCTTCGGGCTTTCCAGAAGAAGGAAACACTAAAATACTCTTAATTTTAGGGTTATCAACCAGTTCTTTTAAGCGATACAACTGCTGATCTGAAATGGCAACTCCCTCATATTTTTTGGCATACTCTAGCTCTTGATTAAAATTAGCATCGTTATAAACTTGAATAAAAACTCGATCGACATTCCAATTTTGCCAATCCGCCGCAAAATAACGTTTTCCCCAATAAGGATTATGATGGCAAAGGTCGAAACTAACGTTCGGGTTAGCTTTCTTGATGTCCGCTCTCATTTGCTGCACAAAATTAGTCAAATGGGCCGTGCGATCGACTTTTCCGGGTAAGTCAGCATGATAACCTAAGTAATCATCCCATTGAACTGCATCGATGGTTGGATACTTTTGGACGAACTCTACTGAGATTTTTTTGAATAAATTAGCAACCTCTGGAATCTCTACATCCAGTACATAATGCTCGATGCCAGCGTAGGTTTTATCAACGCCAGGCACAATCCATCGTTTAGAAATTGCCTCATCAAAAATCGGGCTATTTTTATCGATTTTAATCCCCTTCTCAAAATAGGCGTGAACTTGCATTCCCTGCTTGTGCGCCTCATCAATCAACCAATCTAACCATTGCTCTTGAAATTGGTTGGGACAACTTTTGTATCCGAATGTTTGCTGCATGACGTCACTTTTATACATCGTGCAGCCATTCCCCCACACTCCATGAATAATTGTATTCATTCCTTGAGCGCGATAATAACGAACTCGCTCGCGAATCATTCGTTCGTTAGCATTATTAGTCGCTTGATACCGACTTAAATAAATCCCCCTTATTTCCTTTTTCTCCCAAGGAGTTTGAGGTGATGGTGATTTATTGGGGGTTACAGGTAATGGTGAAACTTGGGGATTGGTTGTCGGTGTCTCAGTCGGAATAACTTGCGGCGGGGAAGAATTGGCAACAGGTACGCGCTGTGTCGGCGCAGGAGTCAAATTAGGAGGGCTTGGTTGTTGATTATCAGGCAGAAATTTGCTGATATTTTCAGTCAGAAATTTGTCGATACCTAGATTATCTAGATGCGTAAAGCCCCAATAACCAACACCTAACAAAACTAGGATTAATGAAATTGGAATACTCGCACATCCACATCCATCATTTTCTTTTTTAGGTGGCATGGCAACAAAGCGTGATTGTTTAACGATGACAGCAACTCTCTTGACTTGATTGGGACTTGCCTGTATTTACCCAATACTCTTGAAGTGCAGAAGGAATCATTGAGAGCGAATGCTGCTACATTAAGCAACTTCACTCCTGCTCAGCTCAATTCCGCATAGAGGCCGGAAAAAAGTGTGGGAGTTGGCCCAAGCCTGGGAGAGGCGATCAAGGCTATGGATGTGATGGACAGAGCCTTCAACTTGAAAGTTTATAACATTGTGGAGAATAACAATAACTTTTGTTATAACATCTGCTCAATGCGGCGGAAATCTCGCTCCACTTCTGCCCAGAGGGAGCGGTTGTGAGGGTCAGTTCGCAAGGCTTTTTTCAGATAACTTCTTGCTTTATCGAGTTGCCCTTCGTTCACCAGATGCCTTCCCCAGCTTGAATATGCGATCGCTTGCCACTGACGAATTTCTGGATCATAGGGAATCCGCTGTGCCAACCCCTCCACCAGCGCTATAGCTCTCGCAAAGCGTCGGTTTTTGAGCAGTTGCTGGAGTTGTTCGTAGGAATTCCACTTCAACTGCTTTTCCACCTCTGACAACGGTGGAGTGTAGGGAACCGTCGGGGGTTTACGTGTCACCTTGGTTTTTGATGGCGCACGTTGCGATGCCCCAGCGTCTTGAGGAGGACTTGTAGTAGCAACGGTTTGAGGTGTACTAGACACTGCCGTACTTCCAACCGGCTGCTCAATAACACTGAGGAGAAACTTGTAAACCTCAGTTAACCGAATAAACTTTTCATGGGCAAGCTTGTCTCCAGGGTTGACATCAGGGTGGTACCGACGTGCTAAACGCCGATAGGACGCCTTGACTTCAAGAAGGGAAGCTCCATACGTTAAACCCAACAAACGATAGCAATCCGCCAGATCCATCGAAAAGAAAAACGCTGATGAACTTGACACCTGAAAAAGGGCACTTTAGCTTTTTTGCCGCTCAAGGCAGCAATAGGTTGTGAAAGTTTGGTAAACTCACCAAACCTCATGACGTTACCCGAAGCCAAGCCTAAACCTTCCTAGGGTGAAGAGAACAGTATAGAATGTCCGTTCTACCCTTATACGCGCTCAATTCTACTCAAACAGAAATTTTTGTTGAGAGCGCTTATTCTCTTTTTTCTTTTTTCAAGGTTCTGGTACTTGGGGGTAGCCGTGAAAGCAGATTCCCCTGTAGATCGTCGTTAAACCTTAATGGTAAAGACGCCCCAAGGAGGCGTCTCTACTTCAATTCATCCCACACAAGCTGCGAGTGAATTAGAGGATGAAAACACTTTGCTCAAGGCAGGATTAGGAAGCTGCCCGACGCTAGGTCTCATTCTAGGGTGAGCGTTCCTCAATCACTCGGTCAATCAAGCCATACTCCAGCGCCTCTTGAGCAGACATGAAGAAGTCACGATCCATGTCTTTTTCAATTTTTTCAATCGACTGCCCGGTATTTCTGGCGTAAATTTCGTTAAGTTGATGCCGGATACGCAGAATCTCTCTCGCTTCAATTTCAATATCCGAAGCTTGTCCGCGTGTGCCACCAGAAGGTTGGTGGATCATAATCCGTGAGTGAGGCAAAGCTAACCGCTTGCCCTTCTTTCCAGCAGCAAGCAGGAAAGAACCCATAGACGCCGCTAATCCAACACAAATAGTTACAACATCCGACTTAATGTGCTGCATGGTGTCATAAATCGCCATGCCCGCCGTTACATAACCGCCAGGAGAGTTGATGTACAGATAAATATCTTTGCTGTTATCTTCCGA
>JBFLZA010000227.1:0-12344 GCA_040756535.1 Cyanobacteriota bacterium | reverse complement strand
GGGAATAAAACGGGTACAGAGCAACAACCGGGTCAAACCGAGCTATTTCCCATTACAGTTTGCCATGTAACGACAAAAGTTTCCGAAGAAAATCCTGTCTGGATTTTTGAAGAAGAAATGGGTGAGCCAGTCCTCAAAGGCTTGCTCCAGCGAGTCAAGCTGGCAACTTTAAATGTATTGGCTTTTCCCTGCAGTGTAGAAGCAACGTTTGAAGTGTCCAAGCGAGATGTATGTCTAACGGATGCAGAAGGATTATGGTCACCAGACATTAGCCGCAATAAAAAGGCAGTGTTAGACCGACTGATTATTCAGCGTTTGCTGGAGCCAAAATTGAAGCCCTATCTCAGTCGAGCGGAGTTGTATTATGACAGATGACAAATCTCGACTGGATCTGCAAGTTCTGATCCAGCATATTTTAGAAGCAGACACAGATAATCTCGAACAGCTGGCGGCAATGGCTGGACTCAATCTTGCTGAAGATTTTGCTGAAGCTGATTTAAGTGATACAAACTTAGTCGAAGCCAATCTGATTGAAGCCAATCTTAGAGGTTCCAACCTCAGAGGTACTGACCTTAGAGGAGCCAATCTCAGAGGTGCCGATCTCAGAGGGGTTGATCTCAGAGGAGCCAATCTTAAAGGCGCTGACCTCAGAAGTGCCAATCTCAGAGGAGCCAACCTTAAAGGGGCCCAACTCGAAAGTGCTCAATTACATAGTGTGAATTTGAGTGATGCCATCCTCAGCAATACCAAACTATGTAATGCCAACCTCAGTTGTGTTGACCTCCGGGGTGCCGACATCAGGGATGCTAACCTAAAAGGCGCTAACCTGAGCGATACCAAACTCCGGGGGGCAAACTTGGGTCGTGTTGACTTGAGTAATGCCCAACTCAAGGATGCTTGTTTGATTCGTGCTTACCTAGGTGGCGCTAATCTTAGAGGCGCTGACCTCAGTGGTGCTGACTTGAGAGAAGCCGACCTGAGTGAAGCTAAATTGAGCGGTGCTAAACTGAGGGGAAGCAACCTGAGGGGTGCTAACTTGAGCATTGCCGACTTAAATGGCGTCAGCCTTATCCGTGCAAACCTCAGCAATGCTGACCTTATGCGTGCCAACTTGAGAGATGCAGACTTAATCCGCACTAATTTGAGTGGTGCTGATTTGAGGGGGGCAGATTTGAGTCTTGCTGACCTCAGTCTGGCTAACCTTTGTTTGGCTAACTTAGGCAGTGCTAATTTAATCCGTGCCAACTTAAGCATCGCTGAATTGAGTGGCGCTAATTTTAGTGATGCCAACCTCAGCGAGGCTGACTTGAGGGGTGCGAATGTTGAAAATGCTCAGTTTGCAAGAAACGTAGGAATTTCTGCCCAGACAAAACTTGTCTTGATCCGGCGCGGGGCCATCTTTGGGGATTCAATGAGCGATCGCTCTGAAATTTTAACCCCTCGCTAAATTGACTGAAACTTTAGTCCTTAGTCATGAGTCAATCATTTCTAGTCCTACCAAATTATCAATAATTCCTGAAAGGGTGCATCAGTCCTAGATGAGGAAATTTCAACGCTCAAAGGTGTCTGATGTCCAGAGAAAACAGGAAATTTAGAAAACCCATTAAAGTCAAATTTGCGATTCTGGTATTGCTGCTGGTAAGTGGCGGATTCACTCTTTCCGCCTGCCAACAGCTAATTCCAGGGGGGAAATCCACTGAACAGCTTAAGGAAAATCAGCCAAAAAAAGCTGGGCAAAGGAAATCCCTTATAGAGCTCAAGAAAAGTCAGCCGGACAAACCTGAGCAAGAAAAAAACAAGGAAATAGACGACGGACTAGACACACCGGATGATGATGATCCAGAATAATTGCTGCTGTTTTAAACCAGTCGTGCTACCCTCCATATCATGGAGATTCAAAAGCATGACCCTATGCTGGCAATAACACTGCGCGATCGCCGCCAACGCCTCGCCCAATCAGTTGATTTCCCAGTCATTCTTTGGTCGGGGCAGCCAAGTCCGCGCAACTTTCCCGCCAATCCTTTCCCGTTTCGGGCTAGCAGTCACTTTCTGTACTTTGCCGGTCTCCCGCTAGAAAATGCCGCTATTGTTCTGAATCAGGGCAAGCTAGAACTGTTTGTGGATGAAGCGTCTCCGGATAGTGCCCTCTGGCATGGGGAGATGCCCAAACGGGAGGAAATCGCCCAAATCATGGGGGCTGATGATGCTTTTCCCCTGTCAGAACTGCCTGCACGGGCAGCAGGGGCAGCAACCATTGCTGTACAGGATGCCACCACTTACTCACAACAGGCTCAAGTCCTCAATCGCCCTGTGGCAACAGCCAATGCTCCTCAAGGAATTGATCGAGAATTAGTCAAAGCGATCGCATCTTTAAGACTATGCCATGATGCAGGCGCACTATCCGAATTACGACAAGCGGCTGCGGTTACGGTAGAAGCGCATAAAGCGGGAATGAAGGCAACCCCCAATGCCAACCTAGAAGCAAAAGTGCGTGCGGCGATGGAGAGTGTAATGATCGCCCACAACATGACCTGCGCCTATGGCAGTATTGTTACAGTTCACGGGGAAGTCCTGCATAATAATCAATATCACCATCCTCTACAACCCGGAGATTTGCTACTGGCTGATGTGGGCGCTGAAACCTCGATGGGTTGGGCGTCTGATGTAACGCGCACTTGGCCGGTTACGGGCAAATTCTCCTCGACCCAGCGCGATATCTACAATGTTGTTTTAGCAGCACATGATGCCTGTATCGACAAAATTCGCCCTGGAATCGAATATTTGGATATTCATCTATTGGCAGCATCAGTGATTGCTGAAGGATTGGTGGATTTGGGAATCCTGCGGGGACAGGTTTCAGATTTAGTCGAAATGGACGCCCATGCCCTATTCTTTCCTCACGGCGTTGGTCATTTGCTGGGGTTGGATGTCCATGATATGGAAGATTTAGGGGATTTGGCGGGTTATGAGGAGGGGAGAACGAGGAGCAAGCGCTTTGGTTTAGGCTACCTACGTCTCAATCGACCTTTGAAACCGGGAATGCTAGTTACTATTGAACCGGGCTTTTATCAAGTTCCGGCAATCTTAAATAACCCAGAGTTTCGCTCCAAATATCAAGCGATTGTTAATTGGGAGCGTCTTTCCCAGTTTAGTGATGTCCGAGGCATTCGCATTGAAGATGATGTTTTAGTTACTGAGGAAGGCAGCGAAGTCTTGACGGCAGAATTGCCAACTCAGGCCGATGCGATCGAGCAACTAGTGGGCTGAATTATGAATTATGAATTATGAATTATGAATTATGAATTATGAATTATGAATTATGAATTATGAATTATGAAATTGCCTCCTTTTAGATGGGGATATAAACGTTGAACCTTCATGAGTAGGGCAGCGATCGCAAATTGATTTCGTCCTAATCATTTCTAGGATTGGCGAATCTGGCTTTTGATCCAACGCCGAAAGGAATTAACCAGCTCTAAATAGTCAACCACTCCGGCCTGCATTAAAAACTGGTCAACTTTGTCAATGACCAAAGGGGTCAAAGTGGGAAATGCAAGGCTTTGGTCACAGGAGATATACTTCTTCTGCTGCAACTTGTAGATAGCAAGAGAGATGCCATTGTAGCGCCAGATTTCAGGAACCCCTATGTTGCCAAATACAGCTAAGCGATGCTTCGCACTATTGGTGATATCTATTTCAATCACCAAGTCGGGCGGTGGGTCGTGGATGAGGTCTATTTTTCGTTTGCCTCTAACAGCGATTTGGTTCTGGATGTAGAAACATTCATCCGGTTCTAAACCACTATTGAGGTCTGAACGATTGAAGGTTGTGGAACCCAGAGGATAGATACTAATTTTTAGTTCTTCAGCGATGGTTTCGACAAAGCGACCCAGCAATTTTTTATAAATCTCATGCTCAGGCGAAGGAGCCATGATTTCGAGGATGCCAAGATTGTAAGTAAGGCGCAAACGACGCTCGCTCAGTTCCGTCAGCAAAACTTGGTAAGTCTGCCAACTGATACCTGATAGCTGGATTCTTTGTTGGGGTTCCCTAAGCGTGTTACTCATCATACTTCTATTGTCCGCTATCTGGGATCGCCTTGTTATGGGGGATCGCATCCTCTATTGACTAAACCAGCTAAGACAGGAGGGACGTATTCTGAAGATTACCGATTAGTTTGGCTGAGGTTGTACTTTACTCTCTTGATCCACTCCCACGCTTGAAAGACGTGGGATTCAGGCATCAGACAGAGATTGCAGGCTTTGTTCCCGTCTGACATCTCCTACGCCCAAGGGTAAGCTTGCTCAAATCAGGGAGAATCTTAAGAAGCAATAGGAGGCTTAGAGGAGCAAGCATCAGATTACTCTTGGAGGTTAGTGACAGATGAGTGCGATCGCGATATAGCCACAGCCAAATGCGATCGCACCTCCGCACCCGATACGCTTTATAGCGGTTTTCCACGTAGTGCAATACAGACCATTTGTAGGGGCTTTGGTATCGTGCCCTACTGTGTAGTGTATGCAATCGAGAACCGGTATAAACCTCTTACTCTAAGCCCAGCTTCTGTCTGACAGCTTCCGTAGGACTTTGCTCAATAAAAAATGCGATCGCTTTGGCTGAAGCTTCCTAGATGAGAGAGTCACAACAGTAGAGCGCTCAACTCTACAATATGCTGCGCTAACGACTGGAGACCCTTGAAAAAGGGTTCTTTGTTAATGTAGATAACGTAACAAAGAAAGCCTTGTTTGCTTCCTTACCAGAAAGACATTTATTCTCAAACAACAATCCCCGCAGATGACAGCAATTCCCGTGTTCACCTGCGGTTGTTGCGCTCGATTGGAGTTGGTGCGCTCCGGAGCACAATCACGATTCAAAAAGTAGAAAAGCAACGAAACTAACAAAAATTATGCTAAGGTTTCTGGGCAGTATCCCAATCCCATCGTGAACTGCTGGCGAAACGCTTCAATATCGCTTTTGTCAGGACGACCGTGAGATACTACAGCGACTTGATAGCGGCGCATAACATCGATGGGTGACTGTCCTGTCTCTAAGCTCCAAAGAGCCATTTGTAGGCGAATTTCGGGGTCATAGGGAAATCCCAACTCGCTCATAAACGCCCGAAAATCACCATGCTGATGGGGAGTGAGAGGACAGTTCATTTTAACTTTAACGACCCAACCATCAATCTGATGAATCACCGTCATAGATTGGATGGGTAGCTGGGACATCGAGTTTAGATACTCAACCACTCGTAGCGTTAAACTGGCATTTGCCAAGAAGTAGAGGTAATCCATAGTTGGTTCGGGCTTGAAAGTCCAAGGAGGTTCTCTATATCTTTAATTGTGGCAAGAGGGTAAGCAAGAGTGTTAGGGGAGATGCCCCCGATAAACATGGGGGACTTTACCCAATTTTGGGTAGAGTTGGCACTCTCCCGATAAACATGGGGGACTTTACCCAATTTTGGGTAGAGTTGGCACTCTCCCGTTAAACTCCAGGAACTATAAGTGATTCTGTCGGGTGTTGTCCGCCCACGAGAGCTAACGAAAGGGATAATTGCACTGATGACAAAAACTGACGACAACACTGACTCATTAAAGGGTCAGTCTCAAAACCCTGATGTTTTTATTGAGGAAGCTTCTCTCGATCGCAATATAAACGCTGATGTACAGCTGAGCGAGAGCAGTGAGATAGACCAACAGCTTTCTAGCTATGATTATGAACTGCCTCAGGAGCGAATTGCTCAAACGCCTCTGGAACAGAGAGATCATTCGCGATTGCTGGTTGTTGATTCACCCACTCACCACACTCACCGCATTTTCTGCGACTTACCCCAACTCCTACATCCGGGTGATCTATTGGTGCTCAATAATACCCGCGTTATCCCGGCTCGACTTTATGGTCATAAATTGACGGGTGCCCCAGTGGAGGTATTGCTCATAGAGGAACGACAGCATCAGTGTTGGTTAGCGCTGGTTAAACCTGGCAGGCGTCTCAAACCAGGGGCAAAGATAGTGTTTGAGCCGCACAGACTCAGTAAACAATCTTCTGCTACTCCCCCAGTAATGGATAGGGAGATTCCCCCACTCCCCCCTCTAAGTGCGACGGTTCTCGCTAGAGATGAGGCAACAAGCGGGCGTCTATTGCAGTTCGAGGTTCCGCCTGGAGAATCCTTTGAATCGCTATTGGTACAGTACGGTCAAGTTCCTCTCCCTCCCTACATTACAGACACCCAAGCTTCACCGGAACAGTATCAAACGATTTATGCTCAAACCCCAGGGGCGATCGCAGCTCCGACTGCTGGGCTACATTTCACTCCAGAACTCCTCAAACAGTGTAGTGAAAAAGGCATCAAGCAGGCATTTGTCACGCTCCATGTTGGCGTCGGAACGTTTCGGCCTGTGGAAGTGGAGAATATTACCCAACACCAAATGCATGGGGAGTGGTTGGAAGTTCCTCAATTAACCGTCGAGCAGATTCGGGAAACTAAGGCGTCGGGAGGTCGAGTGATTGCTGTGGGAACAACGGTGGTTAGGGCGTTGGAAGGAGCCGCAGCGAAGGGAGAATTTCAGCCTTTTTGTGGTAAGACGCAGTTATTTATTTATCCGGGTTATCAGTGGCGAGTGGTGGAGGGGCTGATTACGAATTTCCACTTACCCCGCTCTAGTCTATTAATGCTGGTTAGTGCGATGATTGGGCGTCAGCGTTTGCTGGAGTTGTACCAAGAAGCGATCGCTCATCAGTATCGCTTTTACTCGTTTGGAGATGCCATGCTGATTTTGCCAGACGCTCTCAAAAGTTGTTACTATTGACTTTTTATTAAACTCTAGGTAAACGCAGATAGTTCAGAGCTAGTAGCCACCGGGGACGGTCTTCTACCTATGTCCAAACACTACACACAGATATCGCTGTTTGCTGCCGCGCTAATTAGTCTGGGTTTGACTAGTGTCAATCCTGCCGTAGCTCAGCGGATCGAAGGGTTATACAGTGAAAATCTTGAGGCAGCTTCTTCCTTTCAACTTGGAGTAACACTGTACAATCGCAGCGACTTTGAAGGGGCAGAAAAGGCGCTTCGCACAGCATTACAAAACGACCCGTTTATTCCAATGGCGCATTACTTGTTGGGCAATACTCTGTTTCAGCAAGGAAAGACAGATCTGGCGACAGAGCAATACCGACGTGCCATTGCCCTAGACCCGAATTTAGCAGAAGCTCACTACAACTTGGGATTGACCTTATATCGGCAAGGTAACGTACCGGGGGCAACCGCTCAGTACCAAAGGGCGCTTTCTCTTAATCCCGATTTGCTAGAAGCCCGCTATAATCTAGCCTTAGCCTATGAGGCTCAAGGGAATACCCTTGATGCGATCGCTCAGTATCAAGAAACGATTCGCCTTAGTCCGAACGATGCAGCGGCTCAGTATAATCTAGGACTGATTTTAGCCAAGCAAGACCAGATACAACCGGCGATTGCAGCATTCAGAAAAGCGGTTAGCACTAAACCTGACTTTGCTCAAGCTCAATACCAATTGGGGCTACTACTAGCCACACAAGGCCAACTGCAGGACGCGGAAGCAGCGTTGAGAACAGCCGCTAAGCTTGACCCGAAGTTTGTGCAAGCTCAGTACCAATTAGGATTAGTGTTGGCAGAGCGAGGTGATTTTGAGGGGGCGGGCGATCGCTTTGCTTGGGTAGCCAACCTCGAACCTAATAATGCTGATGCCGCTCAACGGTGGGGCGCAGCACGAATTAAAAGTGGTCAGTACCAACTCGCTGAAGAAGCCCTCCAGAAGGCACTAAGCCTCAACCCCAACGATGCTCTAACACGCTACAACTTAGGCGTAGCACTACAGCAGCAGCAGAAGTATCCAGAAGCGATCGCACAATATCAACAAGCCATTCTGCTCAACCCTAACCTAGCAGATGCATTCTTTAACCTGGGCGTATCACTAGAACAATCTCAACGGCGAGATGAAGCGATGTCCTTTTTACTGCAAGCTAGGAGGTTGTTCACTTCAGCAGGCAATTTGCAGAAGTCAGACGAGATTGACCAGTACATACAGCGAATTGATGCCCAACCCATAGTCCCGTCGGTGACTGAGCCAACACAAGCACCTGCGGTTCCACCCATAACTGGGCCAACACAACCCCCTGCTGTTTTACCTCTGAGGCAACCCCCTCAGCCGCCTGGGGCTGGGTCTCAACCGTTTACCTTACCTCGCCTCACGCCTCCCAACAATGGAAATCGTTAGGGGTTGTACACAATTGACGCTCCCGTCGCTGAAAGCGAGGGATTCTCAGTTCAATGAGCGAATTTACCAAAGCTAAGTTTCCTTATCCTTGGCAGAGATTCTTCTCTCCCTGAGCGTTAATTTCTGTCCGCCCGACAGTATTTGTAGTGCTAGAGCTAGGATATTTCTGGCTGCATTCTCATCTCTATCGAGAATCGTTCCACAGCTACAAATATGAGTCCTAACCGATAGCGATTTTTTGATTCTTTGACCACAATTCGAGCAGTCTTGGGAAGTATAGTTAGGAGCAACAGCTACCACTTGCTTCCCAAAGAGTCGAGCAAAATAGTCAACCCATTCTTGAAACTGAGTCCAGCCAACGTCAGATATCGACTTGGCTAAACAGGGGTTCTTCACCATATTTTTAACACTTAAATCTTCGTAGGCTATCAAATCATTAGATTGACATACGCACCGCGCTAATTTTATCGCGTGGTCTTTACGTTGCCTTGAAATCTTTAAGTGAATACGTCCAAGCTTAACGCGGTTCTTGTGATATCTCTTCGACTGCGGCTGACCTCTTTTATGTTTCCTAGAAAGGTTTCTCTGTAGACGCTTTAAAGCTTTCTCACTTTTTCTTAGATATCTTGGGTTTTCTATTTGATTACCCTCGGAATCTGTATAGAAATGATTAAGCCCTACATCTAATCCCATCTCTCTTCCTGTAAATTCAACAGACTCCTTACGTGCAATATCAATACAAAACTGAGCATAATAACCATCGGCTCTACGCACTAAGCGTATTCTCTTAATTTGCTCACAAGTGTAGTAGCTTAAATCTCTTGAACCTAAAAGCTTAAGTTTGTCGATTCCAGTTCCATCGGTAATGGTAATGGTTTTTCTATCATTAGAAATGCGCCATCCGCTCGTTTTGTATTCAACAGAGCGGCTGAACTTCTTAAACCTTGGATATCCTTTTTTCCCTGGAACCTTTTTCTTACAGTTTTCAAAGAATCGACTGATACTAGCCCAAGCTCTCTCAGCCATAGACTGTCGAGCCATCGAGTTTAACTTAGCAACAAAGGGATACTCAGGATTGTCAGCCAAGACCTTGCAATACTTGTTCAGAGAAAATCGATTAACTTTCTCTTCTCTGGGTGCATCCATCCAGTACCTTAAACACTTATTCCGGATAAACTGCCCTGTCCGTATTGCGTCGTCTATTGCGGAAAACTGATATTTAGAACCTTTGAGCTTAAACTCGTAGACTAGCATTTATCGGCCTTTAAATACTGTTAGACTCATCCTAGTTATTTAACCGTACAAATGTCAACCGCAAAAAAACCTAGCTACAACAGTACTCGTAGAGCTGTATACAATCTCACTGTGCATCTGGTTTTTGTGACGAAATATCGACGCCAAGTCCTGTCCGGAGCTATGATGCATAGATTAAGCGAGGTTTTCAATTCGGTAGCCCAAAAGTGGGACTCTCAGATTGTTGAGTTTAACGGGGAATCCGACCATGTTCATCTTTTGGTCAGCTATCCTCCTCACAAACTGTTGAGCAACCTTATCGCTAATCTCAAAGCCACAGCATCTAAGACCCTGTGGCGAGAATTTGAACGAGAACTTACTCAAATCTATAGAAAACGTGTCCTCTGGACAGGTTCCTATTTCGTCGCTAGTTGTGGCGGTGTTACTATTGAACAGCTTACGGTCTACGTTCAAAACCAGGATTGTCCGGATTCATCCCATCACTAAAAGTGAGGGTCTTCTCCGGACGGTAAGATAACTTACCAGTTTCGTTAGGAAAAAATTAAAGGTAAAAAGATACCCAATCAACCTTTTCTCTTTTCCCCTGCCCCTTATCCCCAAAGGGGGCAGCGAGTTCCCCTTTCCCCATTTCCAACTGCGTAACTTATTTTTTCGCGATACCTTAAATCGGCAAGCGGTCAAGATCTCGGTTCGAGCCGATGACAACCATCACTGAACCCTTCGCTAGGCGTTTGTATGGGTCAGGGTTGATTTCAAACTTGTCATTCTGACCCACTGCCAGCAGATTCACGCCATAACGGCCACGGAGTTCCAGTTCCGCGATGGTTTTGCCATGAAATTCTTCTGGGACTAGAACTTCCACAATACTGTGGTCGGGGTCTAAGTCAAACCGTTCTAAAATTGACGGTCTGGTGAGCGATTGGGCTAAAGCGCAACCTGCCTCATTCTCCGGAAAAACGACTTGATCGGCTCCCACCCTTTGCAACAGCTTACCGTGGACTTCAGAGGAGGCTTTGGCAACCACATAAGGAACGCCTGCTTCCTTGACATTAAGTGTAGTAATAATACTTTCTTGTAAATAGTTACCAATCGCAATGATTACCGTATCAAATTCAAAAATTCCCGCTTCTTTCAATGCGGCAGGTTCGGTTGAGTCTAACTGTATTGCATGAGAAACAATTTGCTCTGCCAAGACTTTAGCAACTATTTTTTCATCAACATCAGTTCCCAAAACTTCATGCCCAGTGCGGTGCAAGGTTGCACAAACAGCACGACCAAAGCGACCTAACCCAATGACCGCAAATTGACGATTTTCTTTGCGGAGATTCCGAAAGAATCCCAAAGATGAGAAATTCACAACGACTTCCTTTGTTTGCTATAGGTGTAGCTAATTTATGGAGAGAAACAATCTTAACTTCAAAACTAGCAACGGATGCACTAGATACAACTACCCCACAAGTAAGTTTTCCTCTGGATACTGAATCCGACTGGGGCGGTGTTCTCCCAAAATAGCTGTCATGAGCAGTAAAACGCCTACCCGTCCCATGTACATAGTCACAATTAAAACTATCTTTGCTGCAGCCGAGAGACCAGCAGTGATACCAGTAGAAAGCCCCACTGTGGCAAAGGCTGATACGACTTCAAATAAGATGCGGATAAACTCTACCTCTGGATCGGTGAGGGTAATTAGCATTGTCGATACAATAACGACTGCAACGGAACCTACTAAAACACCAACCGCTTTTAAAACGAGGCTAATGGCTACCTGCCGCTCGTAGAGATTGACCTCCTCTTTTCCTTGTAAAATCGACCTCGTACAACTGGTTAAAACTCGTAGTGTTGTCGTTTTTAACCCGCCCGCCGTGCCACCAGGGCTGCCTCCAATAAACATCAGTCCAATTGAGATAAATAAAGCAGCCGTTGTCATTTGCCCGTAATCAACGGAATTAAAGCCAGCCGTTCTTGGTACAACAGACTGAAACCATGCGCTCAGTAATTTTTGTCCAAAGCTTAGAGAACCTAAAGTTTTGGGATTGTTTAGTTCCGTCAAGAGAAAGGCAATTGTCCCACCAATCAAAAGTATCAGTGTAGTGCTAGTTACCACTTTAAAATTAAGAGAAAAGATAAATCGTTTGGGTTTCCTATGAAAGCGTTCACGCAACCACAAGAACATTTCAAAAATGACTTGATACCCAATACCACCAAAGATAATCAGGAATGAAATAACCAGGATAATCGGCGCTGAGGACTGATAGGCGATGATGTTATTACTAAACAAGCTAAATCCAGCATTATTCCAAGCACTAACACTATGAAAAATTGACAGCCAAAGCCCATAGCTCAACCCGTGGTCTGAAGCAAAGACAGGTAGCATTAGAAAAATTCCTGTAATTTCAAAAATAATTACAGTGGCAATGATAGAGCGAATTACCAGCGCACTATCCTGTAGACCAGGTCGTGATAATTCTTCTTGAATTGCTATTTTGTGACGCAATTCAAACCGATAACCGACTAGGAGAATGAGGAAGGTTGTCGTTGTCATATAGCCCAACCCCCCAATCTGGATCAGCAGGAGGATAAATAGCTCACCCCAAAACGAAAAATGGGTGCCGGTATCGACAACAATATGACCGGTGACACAGACAGCAGAGGTTGCTGTGAACAGGGCGACAAGAGGGTCATTCCACGTCCCACTGCTAGTAGAAATAGGTAGCATCAGCAAGAATGTGCCGATGGTAATCATTGCCAGGAATCCGAGGCAGACGGTTCGCGAAATGGTCATGAATTGATTGGAGTAAGGGCAAGGAGGCCATTAAATAGCGATTGTATAAAGATTCCGAT
>JBFLZA010000226.1:0-12402 GCA_040756535.1 Cyanobacteriota bacterium | reverse complement strand
TATATTCATCTGTTAATCGCTTAACCACTACTTACAGCCAATTCAATCCGAAGTCTAAAAAACATTATTCTTTCTCTAAACTCTTGGGAGTAAGTTTACTTGTGGCTGGAATTGCATTTTTGCGAAGCAGTAATAGTTAGTATGCCGGAAGAATTGCTCTGGCATCAACGGTACGCTGGGCTTCAGACTAATTCCTAATTAGAAACGGGCTTTAGACATGGACATCGATTAAGCCGCCCACTTTTAGGTGAGGTTCAGTCCCTACCTAAAATTGAATTATCAATTACGAATTTTTTATCCTAAATCCAAGAGCGAAACCACATCCGGATTTGGTAACCTGGAACAGACATAGGCAGTCCCAAGTAAATCGGCAACCAGAAAGTAAAAGCCAATAAAACTAAAAAGATGACAGTGGCGCTAGCGCTTCGGTATTCAAGCTTATCGCTGTGTAACCAGTGGTCAACCAGCCAAGCGAGTGCTAACCCAGAAAACACCGATGCTCCCATGTAGTGGTACAGAAAGATGCAGCGAGTTACTCTAGCCCAAGGTAGCAAGTTTGCTAACCAACCCAGAACGAAGTAGAGGGCAATCCAGGTTTGGGAACTTGGAGGAAACTTCCAACCCGCTCCTTTGACAAGGCGTTGAACTAACAGCAACAGCAGTAAAAAAATGGCTGCTGTAGAAAGCCACCACAGGAATGGATTTCCCATGGCATGGACATCATATATAACTTTCCCTGCACCAGCAGGCAAGGGTGGGTAGGCGGGGATTTGTTCTACCGTGTTACGAGCTGTCTGATAGAAGTAGGCAACAGGACGCCACATCAAGAGCCAACTGTACCACCGGGAACAGTAAGGATGAACATTGGGTCCATCACCAATTTTTTCGTGGAATGTCAAAATGTCATACTGCGCTTGCCAGAATCCCGGTGTTGGATTCATGATTAGGTGAGGAATCCAGAGCAGGCTGTAGGTAAGGACTGGGATAATAGCAAAATTCAATAAAAATTGGATAAAGTTTAGCTGATTTAGGTTTTGTAGGGGTGTTCTGAGGCGTGAGTCCTGAGTCGGGAGTCCTAAGTAGGACACAAAAGAGGAGCTATTGTGTTCCTTGGCTTCTGTAGAGCGCGATCGCGTTTTATCGATATCGGCTCCCTGTGGCAGCAAACGCGGTGCTTGAACAAGCGATCGCATCCACTTGATCACCCAAGCAGCTGACCAACTCATGTAGGTAATCAGCAGAAACCACAATCCATTCCACTTAATGCAAGCTGATGCTCCGAAAAAGATACCGGATAGAGCAAGATTGAGCCAGCGTCCCTGCTTTTTCCCTAAGGCTTTGAGAAAAAACAACTGACCCAATAATCCTAAAATGACTAAATAGACGTTATTCAGGGCGTAGCGGGATTCAACTAGAAATAGCCCATCAGTCGCCGCAAACAGCGCAGCAATCAAGGCAAAGCTCTTGCGCCGATTGAGTTCATAAGCCAATGCGCCCACAACTAGGGGAATAAACGAACCCGTCAGAGCATTCACCCAGCGGTAACTCCAAGTGGAACGCAGCGAACCGGTCAAACTGTTGACGGTATCCTGACCAATGGGAAGGTGAGAGCCAATCCATATCCCAATCGCAATGATGTATTGGCTTAGGGGCGGATGAGCATTAAAAAACTGCGTCCCTGTCAAGTAATTGTTAGCAAACTTAGCATAATAAACTTCATCAAAGACTAGGGTGTTAAACTGACCCAATCTCCAAAAGCGCAGGATAACCGAGAGGAGAAAGATACCGGCTATACTTGCGCCAAACCAGGGAATAGACGAATGGGATAGCTTTTTAGACAAACTCATAACACTAGTGCAAAGCTTTTGACGGAACTGTGTCGCCTCTTTCCAAACGTTACACAATTAGACCTTAATCTTAGGTTTAGTTGGCGTCGGGTTAGATCTATGAGTAATAGAGAAACGAACGAGTTGAGTGATCACGAATCAGATTTGGGTTCCGAACTGTCCGATCAACTGCCACCTCAAGGGGAGCAAGGGGCAATTGCCCGGTTCTTTAAGTTTCAGGACTACCAGACGAATATCCGCACGGAAGTGTTAGCCGGAGTCACTACCTTTATGACAATGGCATATATTTTGGTGGTTAATCCGGGGATTTTGTCCGATGCGATTTTTTTACAGAAGCCGGGTGATTTGTTCAACGAACTGGTGATTGCTACCGCGATCTCTGCTGCGATCGCTACTCTTATTATGGGCTTATTGGCAAATTACCCCTTTGCCCTTGCCCCTGGGTTGGGGCTTAATGCCTTTTTTGCCTATTCGGTAGTTTTGGGATTGGGTATCGACTGGCGTGTTGCCCTTACCGCGATTTTAGTAGAAGGGCTGATTTTTATTGCCCTCACCCTGTTCAATGTTCGCACTCTTATCGTCAAAGCCATCCCTGAATGCCTCAAACGGGCAACAGCCGCAGGAATTGGCTTTTTCATTGCCTATATTGCCCTATCTGGCGATCCAACTAAAGGGGGGGCTGGCATCATTGTGGCAAACGAGGTAACAAAGACAACGCTGGGAAATTTGGCTCAACCCCCAACCTTAATCGCAATCCTCGGCATTTTGATTACTACTGCTTTTGTAGCTCGACGCATCAAAGGCGCACTGTTATGGGGGATTTTGGCAACTGCCCTACTGGGATGGATTCTGGGAGTTGCTCCCTGGCCTGGGGGTATTGTAGGCTTACCTCAGTGGCCTGGAAATTTGTTGGGCCAAGCGATTTTCGGATTAGGTCGGTTGGGACAAACGAATCTGTTAGATTTTCTGGCAGTCCTGTTTGTTTTTCTTTTTGTTGACTTATTTGACACCATTGGTACTCTCACAGGCGTTGGCATTCAAGCTGGATATATCAATAAAGAGGGCGAACTCCCCCGTGCGGGTGAAGCGTTGATGGCGGATGCTGTAGGGACAACGGTAGGGGCGGTTTTGGGAACATCTACGGTGACAACTTACATTGAGTCAGCCGCCGGGGTTTCCGAAGGTGGACGCACTGGGTTTACAGCAGTCATCGCTGCCATCTTGTTCGTCCTATCCATATTTTTCATTCCCTTGATTTCTGGGATTTCTGCCTTTGCCACTACCCCAGCACTGCTGATTGTTGGCGTCTTAATGGCAGGAAATGTCCGGGGAATTCGTTGGGATGACCCTGCTGAGTCGATTCCTTCATTTTTGACCATCCTCCTCATGCCGTTAACTTACTCCATTGCAGAAGGTTTAGCGATCGGCTTTATTACCTATCCTTTAGTTAAGGCCTTTCAAGGCAAAGCTCGCGAGATTTCTCTTGCTGTATGGATTCTCGCTGCTGTGTTTGTACTGCGATTTGTGATGATGGCACTCAAGATTGGCGGTTAAGGAATTATTTGGCTTTCTGCTAAGTAGCCGTCATGAACGGCGTACACCAAGACGCATGAAAATCTTTCTCCCCAGCACCCCAGCACCCCAGCACCCCCGCCCCCAGCCGCTCAGCACCCCCGCACCCCAGCACCCCTGCTCCGAGAGCTGCACTAATTACTGACTTTATCGCTACAGCGACTCATTCCTTGGCAGAATTTCTATAAGAGTGTCTCGTGCGATCGCACACAGCAATCGCACACAGCAAATGCTGAAAATCGGTTTTCCAAACCTATCCAGCTCCTAGCCCCTACTCTTAGGTCAGTGAGGTTATCAACACAGTGCCATGAAGGAGTCCATCAACAAGCTTCCACGTCAGCTCAGTCTCGGGTTGATTTTCCCGCTTATTTTTCTAAACGGCTGGCTTTTGCTTGTGTTGGTTCAAATGCTACAGCCTTTGCCCAGTATTCTAATCACAGCTATCCTGATCGCGTTTTTGCTCGATTATCCGATTCGTTTTCTCCAGGAACGAGGGGTAAACCGAGGTATAGCGGTGACAGTGGTACTTCTGCTATTTTTGCTGCTCTTAGCGACCTTAGTGCTGTTTCTCGGCCCAATCATTCTGCGGCAGGCAAACGAACTGTTGATAAGACTCCCCGATTGGCTCAAATCAGGTCAGCAGCAACTTCAAAGCTTAGAAAATTGGGCAATTGCTCAACAGCTACCCATTGATTTGAGTCGCACCTATACTCAAGTAATTGAACGATTAACTAGCATCCTGCGATCGCTAACAAGTCAAGTATTCAGCTTAATTTTTAACACCATTGGCAGTATCGTCAATGTTTTCTTGACGTTGGTGTTCTCTATCTTTCTCGTTTGGAGAGGGGAAAGGCTCTGGAATGGTATTTTAAGCTGGTTTCCCGAACAGTGGAATCGTCTAATCCGCCAATCCCTGCCGTATAATTTCGAGCGGTTCATTGCCGGTCAAGTCATCCTAGCAATGATTATCGCGATCGCCCAGACCACAGCTATGCTGATCTTGCGCGTCCCTTTAGCCCAGTTATTTGGAGTTGGAATTGGAGCAGCAAGTCTCATTCCCTTTGGTGGCACCACCTGCATTGTTGCGGTGAGCTTGCTACTCGCCCTCAACAATTTCTGGTTAGGGGTTAAGGTTTTGGTGGTAGCAATCATCATCAATCAACTTGTTGAGAGTGTCTTGGGGCCGCGCATTGTTGGTGAACTGACAGGGTTGAATCCAGTATGGATGCTGATTTCACTAGATATTGGGGTTAAAGTTGGGGGAGTTTTAGGGTTGCTCGTCGCCGTACCCATCGCCAGTTTCATCAAAGTGACTTTTGATACAATTCGGGCCTCTTCATTCCGTAATCCGATAGTACCTAGCGAAGCGGAAATTGCTCCGGGTCTTGAAGAGAATGAAAAACCGATAAATTCAGTCAGTACATCGGAAGTTTCGCAGAGTCGTTAGGCAGTGTTGACTGTCTTGTTAGGGTTTAATGCGATAACGTATTAACTACTTGATGGCTGGTAGGGGTAATCCTAGATCTTGAGCGATCGCACTTTTTTACTTGGGAAATAGGGAGGCGCTAGCAAAGCGTCTCCTATGGAGCATGGCATCAGAGCTGTGATTTGCCTGCAATCCATAAATAGAATATCCCACCTGAGTTCATCCTGGAGCGGGTTATCTGATATAAAATTTATAAAATTTATAGAAAAATAAACTCGTGATGGAACCTTTTTCGTTCACCTCACTTATCGCCACCAGCATTACCTTCATGGTAATCATCGTAGCATTCGCTGTAGGGCTGGCAACTTTACTCAGTTTCTACGAAAAAAATAAAATAACCAAAGAAAAAAGAGAACTTAAAGAAGAACTTGACTATTATTTAGGAGTTATCCCGGAAGGGAGAGCTGATATGTTAACCCTTATTACACGAAATCTGACTCTTTTAAGGGAAGCTTATATTATCAGCAAACAGCAAGTTAGAAATATCTTTTCTGCTGCTCTCTTTACCTGTTGTCTGGGTTTTATCATCTTTGCTACTGGTATTATTGCTTTTTCTTCACAACGTAACGTTGCCATCCTAGTTTGTTCTACTACATCGGGAGCTGTTATAGAAATCATAGCTGGAATCATCTTTTGGATTTACGGCAGGTCACTTGAGCAGCTAAATACCTTCCACAAAACATTTTATGACAATCAGAAGCTCCTTAGTTCTATTCATTTAGTGAATGGAGTGTCTGAAACCAATAAAGATGCGATCTATGCTTACATTGTTCAGAACACTTTAGGAAATGGAAATCCAGCAGATTTAGGCTTTTTATCAAACTCTGTAAAGCGAGGTAGGACTAACTTTGGATAAGAAGGAAAGTTAAAACCTACATTCAGTGTAGTTTTTAGCAAAATCAGGGAAAGTGGGTACAGCTGTCGGGATATCCCAGGCGTAGGATTTGATATAAAGGGTGTCGTGGTAGTCTTGAGGAGTGCTTCCCCTTGAGAACACGACCAAAAGAATGCGATTGCCTTAGGAGTGCTATTCCTCAGCACTCAACTCATATGCCATGATCAATACAGTGCAGCATCGCCAGAGGGTCGAACCATTTCAAAAGCCATAGCTCCTATACTTGCCACGAGGCGCAAGGGCAACGCTGGCAAAAACAGGGGCTATAAATTCCCTATCTTCGGACAGACAGCTATGCGATCGGATTTGCAGGGCTTGGTGATAACAGAGGAATATCTAACCGATTTAATTGGTGAGAATCCCAATAAAGTTAGATATTTTTATACAGTAGGAAAACCCAGAGAGCCGGGGGATTTCCTCATCAAGTTAGGTATTTCTCTATTTCAATGGTTCACTTTCAAATCGACTAGAAGGCTAGTTAAAGAAGTTGATCGATACAGTGCCGTGATTAGAGCGGTAGACATTAACGATCAACTCGAAGATGCAGGAAACCCAGGAGTGGGTTTGAGCGATCGCGAAAAAGTCATTCAAGCCCTGAGCGTAATGAAAGCCGATTTAGAGCGTGCGCTGAAGACAGAACGAATTCTGAGGGAGAACAAAACGTTTATTGCCAAGCATCCTCAGCTATTTACAATAAACTTGATGGCTTTAACAGCCGTGCAACTGAGCGATCGCGCCAGCGAATATGGACGGGTACTCGATCAAGCCTTGCAGATTGCCGTCGGCGTGCAAGAGGAAATGAGAAAGTTGCAAAATCGACATTGAGTTAAATGAAGATAGGGGCAGTTCTTGAGGGGCGATCACGATGACAAGACCACCTGTAATCAACTTTGCTAGTGATAATGTCACTGGCGTTGCGCCGGAAATCATGGCAGCGTTGAATGCAGCTAACGAAGGTTCAGCAACAGCTTACGGTCAGGATAAATACACTCAGGATTTAGAAGCTCAGTTCAATGAGTTGTTTGAGACTCAGGTAACGGTTTTTCCGGTAGCAACTGGGTCTGCTGCCAATGCTCTTGCCCTCTCGGTCATGACTCCGCCCTTTGGGGCGATTTATTGCCTTGCCGAATCACACATCAATGTTGATGAATGCGGCGCACCTGAATTCTACACAGGTGGTGCAAAGCTTGTTACACTGCCGAGCTTAGATGGTAAGATTCACGCTACTGACTTATCTGCTGTATTAGCGCGATCGGGTGCTGGTGTGGTGCATCATGTTCAGCCTGCTGCCGTGAGCATTACCCAGGCAACAGAAGCCGGAACAGTGTACACTCCTGAGGAAATCAATGCTCTTGCCGGGGTGGCAAAGAGCCACAATCTTTATCTACACGTTGACGGGGCACGTTTTGCTAATGCCGTTGCCCGTTTGGGTTGTTCTCCTGCTGACCTAACCTGGCGTGCTGGTGTCGATGTTCTCTGTTTTGGCGCAACCAAAAACGGTGCGATGGCAGCAGAAGCCGTGGTCTTTTTCAATCACGCTTTAGCTCAAACGTTCGGTTATCGTCGCAAGCGCAGCGGGCATCTGTTCTCAAAAATGCGATTTTTGTCAGCGCAGCTTTTGGCGTATATCAACGATGATTTGTGGTTGAAAAATGCCCACCATGCTAACCGGATGGCCAAGATGTTGGTTCAGGGACTACTAGGATTGCCAGGTGTGAAGCTGTGTTACCCAGTTGAGGCTAATGAAATTTTTATTCAACTGCCCGAAGCTATGATTTCAAATCTTCTCGCTGATGGCTTTTACTTCTACCGTTGGGGGGAAGACGATTCGACAACCGTCCGATTGGTTACAGCTTTCAATACTAGCGAGGTGGATGTAACGACTTTTATCAATGCAGCTCGACAGTACTCTTGTAAGCCTTTGGCTACCTAAAGAAGAAACTATACTCTCACTAAACGGTTTTCAAAACACAACGAACGACTCATCTCTAAGAACAAATCATTGATTTCACCTATAAACATAATTAATACTGATTAATAGTAAATTCAGGCGGGGATCAGACAGGCGGTGAAACCTGAAAAACTCGTATAGATAAGCTTTAAAGACTCTGTAGCACTAAATTTCAACTCTACTGATTTGGTAAAAACTATATAAGAAGAACTAATCTAATTGACACTTAAGAATTTCATTGCTAATCCTGTCTAACCTCTCTAGCTTTTTCTCGTAGTATCAGAAATGAGCCGAACACAGAACTCGTCAACCGTCCTAAAGACGAAGGAAGCTCGTGTTAGGTAAGCTCAACCGAGGATTGACACTGCCGTTTCACAACAACAGAGAGGATTACACTAATGGCAACTTACAAGGTTACGTTAATCAGCGAAGCCGAAGGGCTAAACACCACAATTGAAGTTCCTGACGATACATACATTCTCGATGCGGCTGAAGAGCAAGGAATTGACTTACCCTATTCCTGTCGTGCTGGTGCCTGCTCTACTTGTGCAGGCAAAATGCAATCAGGTACTGTTGACCAGTCTGACCAGTCTTTCTTAGATGACGATCAGATTGAGGCTGGATACATTTTGACCTGTGTCGCTTACCCCACCTCTGATTGCACCATCATCACTCATCAAGAGGAAGAATTGTACTAAAACGCTCTAGACAGATAAAGCCGTTTTGAGTTCAGGGTTCTGAGAACTTGCGATCGCAGTATACTCAGGAAGTCGATTGTATATATTTTCGTACACATCTCAAATCCAGTAAACAGACTTAATTTGTGGCTGGAGATGTGAGGCTTCAGAGGAAAAAAGTATTTAAGCAGGAACACACAAACAGTGTTCCTGCTTCTTTTGTTGATATACGTAGCTCTTACCAAGGAAAAATACTACGAGATGTTGGTGGCGCATCCGTAGGGTCTTTCCAGAAGACAATCGAAGGTGAAAGCGGCTCGATTTGAGTTCCGGGATAGTAGAAATTAAGAATTTGCTCTCCTGACCAACCGAGCTTAGCTAAATTGTAGGAACCGTATTGACTAAAACCAACACCGTGTCCAAAGCCACCACCGATGAAAGCATAGCCTTTGAGAGCTTTATTTTCTCCGTAAATAGGTTCTAGGTAGTAGAGAGTACTTAACGGAGGTTCAAAGGCACTACGAGCATCATTTTTATCCAGTTCAATGTTGCCTTTGTCTGTTTGAACCACGAGTTTGATAATACGTCCTGCGGGACTTCGCTCTACCACTTGCATCTGTTGAATGGTAGTGAAATTAGCAAGGGGGTGGTTCCTGTTTTTGAGATAGCGTTGCAGAAACTTGGTGATCTGTTCTAGGGTTCTGGTAGAGCGCCAGCGGAATGCTTGTTTCCCTGTTTCATTAAATCCCTCTTTCAAGTTGATGAATTGGCGGAAGTTTTGTTCATTGGCTAGGGATTTTTGCGATATATTCCAGACGGCATTGGGCGAGTCTACTAGCGCTTTTAAGTAAGGACGTTCGGAACCATTCCAGACATCGCTGAAAGGAGCAGTAATACCGCCAGTTGTGGAAGAATATAAGGCATCAATGAGCTGGTTGTTGTAAGTCAGTACTAGTCCCTTCGTTTGTGCGATCGCTTTGTCAGTCATGGGCACTATGCCCGTGAGTCCCTTGTAAACTTGGCAGTGGACATCGGCACACAGTTCGTAATTGTCAGTGGCAAATCGGCGCAAGTTACGAAGGGCATAGGTTCGGGCAATAATGCTCTGAGCAACCACTGCCGCATAGGGTGCCCCAGTTCCAATTTCGTTAGGCACCACACCCCGCAGATACGTTTCTAGCGGTACGTGATTCACTAAGGTGTAATTGCCGTAAGCGTTGGGCTGAATTTGTAGGCGTCCGGGATAAAGACGAACATTTTTATTATTCTTGCCCTGGCTAACCTGGATTAAATTTTTCTTAGCAGAAATCTCTAATTGTCGGCGGCTGTAGCGAAAGCCATTGAGTACAAACGAAACTCGTGGCACTTTTTCCACAACTTCGGTAGTGAGGTAAGCCTTAGTATCGCCTTGAGATTTGAGATTTTGCAGGAGTATACGTCGCAGTAGGGGAGTCTCATAAACATCCCGTTTTGCCCAAACCTGCCAACGCTCTGGTTGCGCTACCTCCACTTCAATACCAAGCTTGCGCCACTGATCGGCCCTATCTTCTGCGGTTTCAAAGGTCGATTCGTGACTGAGGACTAAACGCTCTTCAAGCCGTGGATTCGGTAACGGTTGCATGGCGGTTTCCAGCTTCAGGCTTTCAACCTGCACAGTCTGCGGTTTCATATCGCCTGATAAAAAGCGTACCGTTAAGCGATCGCCTGGGGTCGCTTGCAACGTTAGCTGGTCAGTGGGTTCATCGCCAAACCGCTGCACAACGCCTACTTTTAGCTCCACCTCCTGAGCTTTAACAGCTGGTTCGGGTATAATGACCAGTCCCCAGAGGCACAAAACCATTAGAACGGGTTTCCATGGGCGGCGGACTCGTCTTTTTGTCAGCGTTTGATGTCTCAAAATCTTGCTCAAGACCAACCGATTTATACTCATTACCTATCAAAGGATAGACCATTTCCTCCGGAAGCTGTCTTGATACCAAGCTGCACTCATGGGTAGCACATTTTCTGGAGCGTCCGGAGCATCCCACCGTCTCTAGCTAGCGTCTGTCTCGACTACTATTGCGGTTCTCAATTAGATTGGAATGCAGCACACAAAACTGGTGTAGGGCACGATAGGCTGTGCCCCTACCGTGTGGTATACGCAACGGAGAAACACTATAGGTTTGACCGCAACTTTGGATGAGAATTGGCAGTTGTTAGTGGCTAGTAGCTAGTGGTTTTAGACGCTTAATACTGTAATCATTACTAGCCACTAACCATCGATCGCAAGCACCCCTCAAGCATTACTGCTGCTAAAGAGTACCTCACCTTTAATCATCCGTTGGGCCGCATCGAGTAGCACTTCTTCCAGGTAGGGCTTGGTGAAATAGCCACTCGCTCCCAACTGAGACGCCATTTGTCGGTGTCGGTCAGCACCGCGAGAGGTCAGCATCGCGATGGGGAGATGCTCTAGATTCTCGTCTTTCTGAAGTCGAGACAGTAGCTCCAAACCGTCCATTCTTGGCATTTCAATATCACAGAAGACAATATCGCAAGGCAGACCCGACCGGAGTTTCTCCCAAGCTTCCTGACCATCACGGGCTTGTTCGACTCGATAACCCGCTTTGCTAAAGGTCATCGAGAGCAGTTCGCGCACAGTAATGGAGTCATCCACAATCAGAACCATTGGCTCGGTTTTGGGATCTGGTACCTCTGGTGGAAGTTCGATGGGAGTTTCCTCTCTCTGCCAGATAGCAACGCCACCATCTTTACGAATTGTCCCCCTAGAGAGGTCAATCAGTTCCATGACATCCGCAATAGGCATAATCCGACCATCCCCTAAAACAGTGGCTCCGGCAATGCCAACGGGTTTGGGAGGTGGGCCTTCTAGCTGCTTAATTACGATTTCCTGCTCACCGATAACCTGATCGACTTGGACGGCGAGGAAGTTACCGGCACTACGCAACACGACAATGGAAATCATATCGTCTTCCCGTTTGCCTCCGTAGACCGTATTCCGACTGAGTTGTCGATTGTAGGTCAGCAGTTCACAAAGAGGTTGGAAAGAGAGTAGGGTGTCGCGCCATTGAATGCAGGTTTGACCTTCTGAGTTCGTTTGAACGCGATCGTGCTGCACATCTAGCATATCTTCCACACCATCCATGGGGAAAGCGATCCGAGCTTTGTCGCTTAAGCAGCATAGGGCTTTGCAAATACTCAGGGTCAAAGGTAAGCGGATTGTGAACGTCGTTCCTTTGCCCACACCAGACTCGATATGGATGGTTCCGCGAATTTCACTCAAGCTGGTACGCACAACATCCATCCCTACACCCCGACCCGAGAAGTCGTCGGCTTTGTCTTTCGTACTAAAGCCAGGGTGGAAGAGAAAGTCGTACAACTCTACATGGGTCAACTGTTTTGCCTCTGCTGGAGAAATCAGTTTCTGTTCAATCGCTTTAGATCTCACCCGTTCAGCATTGATACCTGCTCCATCATCAGAGATGGAAATGACCGTCTGGTTACCTTGATGGAAAGCTCGGAGCGTCACTTGACCGACGGGTTGCTTTCCGGCCGCTTTACGTACCTCTGGCAGTTCAATCCCGTGAGTCAGGGCATTGTTGACCAAGTGGGTCATGGGGTCGTAGAGGTGTTCGAGAATCATTTTGTCGATCAAGGTTTCCCGACCCTCAACAACCAACTTCGCTTCCTTGCCTAACTTTCTAGAAATTTCGTGTACAGCACGGAGCAAGCGATCGCCATTTTGGGCAAAGGGCACCATTCTTGCTCGCGTCAGTCCTTCCTGTAGCTGAGTGGTGATTTGCCGCAGCATCCGAGCCACTTGGTCTGTTTCATCGACCAGAAATTCAATATCAGAGGCTGACTCCCGGACTCGGACAATCAGTTCTATCATTTCTTGGGAGAGCAGATGGAAACCCGTGAAACGATCCATTTCTAAGGGGTCGTATTCCATTCCTGACAAGGACTGTTGGATTTGG
>JBFLZA010000225.1:0-12410 GCA_040756535.1 Cyanobacteriota bacterium | reverse complement strand
TTTGGAATGAAAAAATAAGTTGTGACAATTAGCCCGAAAGCAATGAAGTACACAAAAACCTCCGCAGGTTGGTTACTATTGGCATTGAGCTTGATGGGGTTGGTTTCCTGCTCCACTCCATCTGCCCAAAACGATCAAATCAGCGATCGCAACACCCCACCCTCACCTGCACCGAACAATTCTCCGCAAGCTATAGCTGCTAACCAACGCGATTGTATCTTGGTCGAAAATGGCTATGGTTCTCAGGGACAGGTAGCAGTGAATGCCCAAGAAGTCGTGTCAGGTCTGGAAGTCCCCTGGGGAATTATTTTTCTATCAGGAGGCGATATGCTGGTGACCGAACGAGCCGGACAGGTTCGGCTGGTGCTCAATGGGCAACTTCAAAGCAAGCCTGTCGCCACTGTTGCTGTATCGGATCAAGGAGAAGGAGGGTTACTGGGTATCGTCGCTCATCCCCAGTTTGCCGAGAACCGCCTCTTCTACCTGTACTACACGGCCCAACGAAATGGGTCACCCGTTAATCGGGTTGAGCGTTGGCAGTTATCAGCCGATGGACTTAGTGCCTCACCCGATAAAATCATTCTGGACAATATTCCAGTTGCACGCTTCCATAATGGCGGTCGTCTGCGCTTTGGACCCGATGGAATGCTTTACATTGGCACTGGCGACGCTAGATCACCAGACACTTCTCAAAATGTCAACAGCCTTGCGGGGAAAATCTTGCGCGTGACACCCGATGGGCAGGTTCCAGAGGATAATCCATTTCCAGGTAATCCCGTATTCATTACAGGTATTCGCAATACCCAAGGATTTGGTTGGTTTGATGACAAGACGCTATGGGTAACCGACCACGGCCCTAGTGGCGACCTGGGCAGAACGGGACACGATGAGGTTAGTGTAGCTCGTGCAGGCGATAACCTAGGCTGGCCTACCATCTACGGTTGCCAAACCCAAAAAGGAATGGTGCCTCCTTCTATTACCTGGCGTGATGCAGTACCTCCGGGTGGAGCAGAACTCTACACGGGAAATGCTATCCCACAATGGCAGGGTAGTCTACTTATCGGTGCTTTACGTGCCGAACATTTGCAGCGCATTACTTTCGATCCGCAGTCTCCCTCTCAAGTTCAGAGTCATGAGGTATATTTACAAGGCGAACTGGGTCGGATTCGGGAAGTGATTATGGGGCCAGATGGCGAACTTTATGTCACAACCAGCAATTGCGACGGACGAGGAAATTGCCCTCCAGACAAGGACAAAATCTATCGCATCACCAGTACTAAGTAGGTGGGCATTAGTATTTGTCATTGAGGCAAGGCTCCAGGGCAGAAGGTAGAAGGCAGAAGGCAGAAGGCAGAAGGCAAGAGGGTTTTAGGGTCTTAACATTTGTTGACATACCTGCGTTTATTTGTGCCTACCTACTTAACCCTGGATAGACAAGGAAAACAGTTGCTCTGCAAAAGATTCGATGAGTTCGCGGTAAGCTAGCTGATTGCGCCAGGATTCGGGTATACCCTGCTCTCCATAGAAGGCTCCAGCTAACTGCCCGTAAACTGCACCCGTTGTATCGGCATCATCACCTAAGTTAACGGCTAAGAGACATCCTTCTAAAAAAGACTGACTGTGATAGAACGCCCATAAAGCTGCTTCTAAAGATTTAACGACATAACCGGTACCTTTGATTTCTGGCGGTTGGCGATGTTTGAACGATCCAGCAGCAATCTCATCGATTTCCTCAACTAAGGGGTTTTCTTCCCAATAGCCAGAAATGGGACTGTAGTGACTCGATAGTAATTCCTCTCGACTGGCTCCATTTATAGCTCCTACAATTAACGCTCCCAAGTAGCGGCAGGCATCAACTGCAGTAGTAGCGCCGTGAGTAGTGCGGGAACTCTCGGCTGATTTTGCGATCGCTTCTTGAGGATTTTGAGCAAAAAATAGAGGTACGGGAGCTAACCGCATGATTGAACCATTCCCGGCACTACGGGAGTCTGTAGAACCACAATAGGGTTCCCCTGTCCGCTCAAACCGCAAAAGACCAGCTTGAACAGTATTACCAATGTCGAAACACCGCCCCGTACTACTTAGGTGTCCCTCTCGATACCATTGCAGATATTTTTTGAGTTGATCGGTTGGCACAAACCCTTTTTGCTCAATTAGACTTTCTGCTAAGCACAGCGCCATTGAGGTATCGTCTGTCCACTGTCCCGGTTCCAGTGCAAAGGGGCCACCCCCAACCATATCGGTAATCGGTGTAAACGTGCCGGGTGAGTGAAACTCTAAGGTTGTTCCTACCGCATCGCCAGTTGCTAAACCGAGAAGACACCCCCGATAACGCTCAATTTGCTGCATAGATTTGACCCTATTTGTACTGAGTAAAAGATTTCTTAATAAAAAAATATCCCTGATAAATCACAAGATTCTCACAATTTATCAGTACCTTGGCTTTTACAGATAAAAGAAATTATTTATGCAGGGCTTGAGCGATGAATTCAAAAAAATTGCAAGGATTGATTCGTTTTTTACGGGATGAGTTGGCAATTCCCTCCACTTCAATTGACTTAGCCATACGTCACCAACCCGATACTCTGAATCTGTTGCCGATGGTTCTTTGGCAGTATGGATTGGTGACGCTCAAGCAGTTAGATCAAATTTTCGATTGGTTGGAAACGGCTTAACGACTTTTATTTTTGCAGAGCAACCACTAGCAGCTCCCTTCATGCGCGTCCCACTGATAGTAGTGGTTTGTTTTTGCCTGGTTAGACTCTTACCACGTTTTTCTGGCGATCGCCCCCTGCCAGTGCCTTAAACAGAGCCAATAAAAACCCCCGATCCCAGACCAAGCACGGATAATACCCACTTGGAGGCTAATTCACTACCGCCACTCCGTCAAAGCGGTAAAGCAAGTTGGCTTACAAAAAATTCCTTCACATATAAATCTAGATCTAAGTCTAAAGATAGATAGTATTACCAGTGTATGACTGTCACTTTAAGGAACTATACATAGCTTTAAGTTTTATTAAAGCTCGTAACAATGAGAGCAAACCGTGAAATTCCTGAGAGAGCCATTTCTCATGAAGTGCGATTTCCGTATGTTTGCTGTTTTCTCGTGCCGTTGTCAAAGCTAGGATGCTCACAGATTATTTTCCGGTAAGTCATGAAGTCTACACCGCTCCAAAAATTAATTTCTTTTTTACAGGATGAATTGGCCATTCCATCTACTTCGATTGACCTAGCTGTCCGCTGTCAACCCGATACTCCAAATCTGTTACCGATGATTCTTTGGCAATACGGATTGGTAACCTTGGAGCAGTTAGACCGAATTTTTGATTGGTTGGAGACTGTTTAGTACACCTTGCCAGAAATGGAGTAAAGAGGGTGTGAAACAGGTGCGCCAGCTTATCTAGCTTTTCTTTTGTATCCTTAGATGTAGTGACCGCTATCTTCGGCATTTTTCGACCCACCTAACCCTGAGATTTTCCCAAGAGCCTCTCTCAAGCAACGGCAAGTTTTTAGGTCAGTGCTTCACATCGAATATACTACCCACACAACCTCTAATGGCACCTGCTTTGTTGTTTTCCAGCCAATAGGTCGCTTGGACATAAAGACAGCTTGGCAGTTTCGCATGAAGTTACAGGAGGGTGTCTCCCGAATAAGTCCTCACTTGGTTGTGGATCTCTCTCAAGTGATTTCTATTGATAGTTCAGGTCTGACAGCCCTAGTTGCTGGGATGCGAGAGACTCAAAAAGTAAACGGGAGCTTTTGCGTTTGTCAGATACATCCAGAAGCTAAGTTGGTGTTTGAAGTCACCGAGATGGACAATGTGTTTCAAATTTGTTCAGACTGTAGCGACTGCTTCGAGGACCCCGTTGAAAGAGGTTCTGTTCCTACCCCTGGAGGCAGTGATCCCTTTCTCACGGACATTGAGTCCATCTAGTCAGGGAAAAGAAATTTCCATCGCCCTGTTCGTGTGTAAAGCAGATGGCGCTTGGACTCGATACACTTTTAAGGGGTGAGGTTGCCCTTTAACCCACTGAGGAGGCAAAGGTTCAGTTGCGATCGCATCCTGTAATGCAGTACGAGTGGCATCAGTCAATACCAAAGGTTCTCCCAGTGTCTTGGTCAATGATTCCACCCGCGACGCGATGTTAACCGTATCTCCGATCGCAGTGTACTCCAATCGTTGGGGCGCTCCAATACTACCCACCACTGCCGGGCCTGTATGAATGCCAATTCCCATCGCTAGAGGTGCTTGCCCTTGGGTAGCTAGGTAGCGGTTAATGTGTTCTAAGCGATCGAGCATTTCCTGTCCTGCTGCCACGGCTAAGGCGGCATGATTAACGTGTTGCTCTCCCACACCGAACAGAGCCATAAAGCCATCTCCTAAGAATTTATTCACCATCCCTTCGTGCTGTTGCTCGACAATCTCCACCATCTCCGTCAAGAACAGATTGAGTAAGGCGACAATTTTCTGAGGAGGCTCAACGGCACAACGAGCAGTAAAATTACGCACATCTGCAAACAAAACCGTTATTTCTTGCTCAATACCCCCAAGATTGGGGTCGCGTTGCAGGATTTGTTGCGCCGCTTTTTGACCGACATGACGACCAAAGGTTTCCTGTAAATGCTGCTTCTCTTGTAATTCTGCAATCAGGTGATTAAATTCATCAATTAGATGACCGAATTCATCAGCTCGTAAAAGTGTGATGCGGTGTTTCAAGTCACCCGTGGCAACAGCTTTAGCTGCCTGCTGTAGTGCTTCTACTGGCTCAACCACAAGTTGACTGAGCATTCCAGCACTGATGAGTCCAAAGACAATTCCCAGTCCTCCAACAGCCAGTGCAAACCCCAAGGCTTGAGTTTCACAAGGATGAGGAGCCGAAATCAACAAAAGTAGAGAAATGATGGGACAAACCCCTGCGGAAAAGGCTAACAAGATTCCTCGACTCCGCAAGGAAACAGGAAAGGCACCTCGCGTTTGTGCGGGCCGAGCCTGCCGAAACAGCATGGGGTACAACAGGCGTTGACTCAACAATTCGACAGCAAAAAAACCGTGCGTAATGGCAATGAGTGCCGAGATAATGATGGAAATTGGGAGGTCAATCAGAACCCGTGGGTCGAGTTGCCCCGGAGCCTGTTGCAGAGTGATCAAAAAGACTGGGATACACAGCAACCAACCACTTCCAGCTAAGGTTGCTCCCCACAAAGGTAGATTAATGACCCGTTGCCTTGCCCAAAGCAAACCCTCTTCCTTAATATGCTGAGAGTGTTGTAGCTGACGGCAAGGTCGCCACAGAGAAAACACAATCCAAGCCCAAAGAATAACAGATGCTGGATAGACGACAGCGTTGTAAATCCCAATATTTTTGACAAATACCGCAAGTTGTGATATATTTAGCAGCGGTTTGATATGAGTAAGGTTGTACCAAATATTAAAGGCGCTACCCAACAACTCGGCAATTAAGGGCGCACCAACGACGAGCAATAGACGGCGAAAGATCTGCCAGTCCCCCACCTTTGGGACTGCCAACTTTTCCTGAGATGCCATGCAATCCTCCGCTGCTTTGGGCTTTCAGTAGTCAGGATTAACGTAATTTGAAGATTTAAACTCTACCTTTAGTAGTAAGGTGGGCAATGTCCACCCTATTTGTAGATACCCTGTTTAGCTTTTGGTAGAGTTCTTGCAAACATCAATTTTTTCTACGTAGCATATAGTACATATCGCCCGTTTCTGGGTGGTTTATGCAAGAGGTGCAGCAGGAGACTGCCTAAGGGTACGATAATATCGTGCTTTACTTTTTCCAATCGTTCCCAGCGTCGAGCCTGGGAACGTCATGTCGGAGGCTCTGCCTCCATACAGGAAGCATTTACAGGTAGAACCTGAAAAAGAGAAAATGGTAGAGTTGCATCTCTTTGGGGTTTGAGATTCTTTGCTTCACTTTCCAATAACATCTTTTAATTTTGTCCAACCCCCTCAGTCAACTTGTAAGTCGCGCAGGAAGTAGAAGCGATCGCTTTTTCCCTCACTTCCTTTAATTCGCCCCAAGTAACCGGCTAACGGTGAGGAAAGTTCGAGCAAAATTTGATACATTTCTTCTGGGGTTAGGGGAAGAGGTGATGGGGAAGCCGTATACATCCCATGGATAGCATCTACTGTGGTTTCTCTCAACCCTGCATTGTGGAGATAATTTTTCACGAGTTGAACAAGACGCGATCGCACTTTTAGGTCTTGTCGTACTTTATCAAGGTAACCGTTGACTTTAGCATCCGCATCTTCCCCGAATGGCGCTTGCTGCAAGCAGGGTTTGAGTTCCAATAAATTAATCGCGCCTGGGTGCTTGGCTTTCAGTTCCACTAACCGTTGCAAGGTTTCGGGACGGATTACATTCATGTGATTTTCAACAGCGGTTTTTTGAGCGGGTTTTGTTAAAAAAGTAGGGGTAAAAATGATTTTGATGGAATCGTCAAATTGGGCTTTACCGAGATGGGTGTGACCCAGATTGATCAGTTGAGTGGGTATATTATTCAGTACCGTTTCATCGGTGCCGACGTGACACGCTCCTACAACCAGATAGGGAGCTTCACAATAAAAATCTAAACCTTCAGCGTCGTGAGTGACTTCAGGGTTAAGAGGAGTATGGGGATTTTGCTCGGAGTTGGTAAATCCCAGCGCTATCAAGCTTTTTCGGACTAAAGTTTTAAATTGAATGCGATCGCAAGAATTGCCGACTTCAGCAGTGGTTTCAATCCAAAGTAAGTTGGGGCTAATGGGATGAACGGGTTTATAGCCATTCCAACCGAGGAAGGTTTTGATATCGTAGTCGAGTTCTTTGGCAGCAAGGTTCGTATCTGTGAGTTGGGCGATGCCTGCGGCAAGCTTGACTAATGCACCCTGCAACTCTTCTAATTCAGGATACAGCGGCGACTGTCGATATTTTAGCTGGCGACAGCGTTGGGCAAAGAAGGCATTGCCAAAGATAGGCGTTGCTTCAGTCACCATCAGCGGTTGTGGTAAAAGCATAAACTGAGTATTTCGGTGCGCTGGCATTTCCACTGGCTGAGGGAGTCGGTAAACTCGCAGGTAAGCGAGAAAAACATGACCTTGTTGTGAGAGAGTTTTTTGTAAAGCTTCCCTTGTCCATACCGTTAGCCGCGACAAGTCATCTAGAGATTCAGTCTCATTGACTAATTGGCAGCGTTCGCACCTCGCCCAAGCTTCGATTAATACAGTTTCAGCATCGATTTCAGCGAGTGCCATCTCAGCAGTTGGGATAAAACTGGGGCGATAATACTGCTCAGTCGGCAGAGGGTTAATCGCAGTGTCACGGGGGTAGAGGGCAAATTCCTGCCCTGGATTGATATATATCCGAGGCATGGCAGCGATGGTTTGCCCCTGGATTAAAGCTTCTACATCAGGGGCGGGGAGAGGGAAGGCAGTATTGATGGTAACGGACGTATTCATAGGTAGTCTGCCATGCTGGCTTGCAAGTCGTTGAGGTAAACCTCCAATAGCTATTATGATTTAGGCAACCTTTCCTAGCCATTCACAAGACTTGTCGCGCAGGACGTAAAAGCGGAAGCCTCTTAAGTTCGTCGTAGCTTCAAGAGCGCAATGAGAAATTACAATAGTAGAACGATCAATGGCACTAGGGAGATTGAATGACTGTACGGTTTATCCTGAGTGACTATGTGGATAAAGCGATCGCACTAGCCATGTACGACAAACTGGAAGACGGCACATTTGCTGGGAGAATTCCTGCTTGTAAGGGAGTGGTAGCTTTTGGAGAGACGTTGCGCGAGTGTCAGGACGAGTTACGCTCAACACTGGAAGACTGGATTTTGCTTGGGTTAAAACTCGGACATTCTTTACCCATAATTGATGGCATCAATCTAAATCAGGAGCCAATTCTTGAGCCGTTGGACACCTTGTAAGCGCCGCGATTTTATTAAGAAATTGCGAAAACTTGACTTTGAGGGGCCATTTTCTGGAACGAGGCACCAGTTTATGGTTTACGAGCAATATCGCTTAACTATTCCCTCCAATGAGGAGTACTCTGTTCCTCAACTGCGAATGATGATTCAAGAAGTTGAGCAGATTCTAGAGCGGGAAATTACGATTGAAGAGTGGAATAGCCTGTAAGCGATCGCCTTTCATCCATCGGGTAATCAGTCAACCTGCAAGTCACGCAAGAAGTAAAAGCGATCGCTCCTACAATCACTCTCTTTAATTCGCCCCAAGTAACCTGTTAAACACGAAAAAAGAGCGATGTCTATCTCTTCTGATTAGTATCTAACGCAAAACCCTTACCTTGTATGAAATTCGATTTTGTTAACCTTGTTTCAGAATCAATCCATATTTCGATGGCTTCCTCTTTGAGTCTTTTATGCCTATCTTGTAATCCCTCTAGAGACCATTCGGTATAATTTTTAAGTTCATTTGTGACATCAAAACTACTTTTCCTTTTCTTCTGGAAATAGTAAGCTTTCTTTTCAGGGAATGATTTATTACTTGCTTTTGAATTTATCCTTCCATGTAATAAAGTTAAATTTCCCAATCTAGCCGTCCATTCTGTTCTTTGCTCTTCATTAAATCTCTTTATCCAATATTCATCATTATCTTTAATTACATTAGGTAGTATACGTTCAACTGTAATTTCTCCTTCATAGGAAGATCGTTTGTTAGAATTGTCTGATCTTTCCATATCAATTCTTATTAAACAATATCTTGCTATTTTTTTATTGCCTCCTCTGTTGTAAAAGCTAATATTATCTAAAGCGCTTTCAAAAGCATTCCTCTTTTCTTCTACTCTAAAAATAGAATCACTCAATACCTGGCTTGCCTTTCCGCTGCTTTTTATTAACTTAATTGTTGCGTATATAAGAGAAACTCTTCTTTCCTGAGTTGCACCAGATATCCAATCTACAACAATCCTTCTCTCGAGCTTCTTTAAAAATTCATATAAGTATAAATCATCATTGAATTTTTGACTAAAATAAATAACGGCTGCCATCCATTCATCAAAAATCAAAAATTTCTTCATAATTGAAATTATATTGTAATAATACACTTGTTTATCTGCTTGATCGAATCCCTCAAGGGTAATTTTTCCTTGTTCTATTTTTTCTTGATAAATTTCTTTTACATTAGATAAACATTCAATGAATTGATATCCCTTCTTAAAGGAGCAATCTTTCGATAAATAAATGCGTTTTTCAAAATCTTCAAACAACTCACGTTGTTGTCTTGATGGAATCTCTATAAGCCTTATAAAATTTATTAATTTCTCTAATTTTTCTATTCCTAAATCTTGTTCTATATCTTCCCATTTCTGAGCATATTCTTGCCTTTTATCTTCAGCAATAACACTGAGGTTGTCACTTTTTAATAAGTCTGCACTTGTTAGCGGTATACCTCTTTTGTTAAGAGTCTTGAATAATCTGAATGCAGATACCACAGAACTTGTTTTTACTACAACAATAAATACTTTTAGAAGAAGATATGTAATATAATTTTCCAGTAATTCATGGTCTATGTCTCCTGCCTCACTGCGAAAACTTCTTTGAAAGACTTTTATTGCATCTAACATATGCTTTTCGGATTCATTAAGTTTATCTCGCAGTTTTTGGAGTTCCTTTTCATTTAAATTATCAATTTTACGTGTTCCACCTTCGGTTAATATATATTTCTTGAAAAAATCTTTTTCATTTTGTTTAGTCGTAATTCTTACGCTTTCCTTCGTACGTCGGGACTTACTTTCCTCCTGAATTATTTTATCTTGCATAGTTTTTTTGCCATCGTTGTAGCCAATAAAAGCAGCAAAATCCCTCAAGACCGCCATGAGAATTGACAAAGAGACTAGTCTCTGTCTTCCATCTATAATGTCATAGGTTCCAGATTCATCATCTTTGTATTTTGTCGTATGTAAAACTATACTACCTAGAAAGTAAGGTTCATAATCTTCAAAGGTATTGCCTTTATCATTTCGATTTTTTTCCATTTCATTTTTAATATCAGTAAACAATTGCTCAAAATTTTCCTCTTCCCAAACAAAAGGTCGTTGATATATAGGTACTTCAAAAAGGTATTTATCACCAAATAGATCATCAATGCAGATTTCTTTTGCCTCAAGTTTTTCCTTGGTCATTTCTAAGCCCTGTTAGTTTGATTAATTACTTAACATTTGAATTGAACTGGATACGCGTGAAAGGCGATTACTCATCTTCCCTCGAATCCGATGAACTGGTACTAGCTTTTCTACGTTGTAGTCGTTTTTCCAATTCATTAACTAAAGAATTAAGTTTTGTAACAACCCTAGTAACTATCCTAACCGCCGCTCATAGCCAATTGCCAGTCAACGCTTTACTGAGAATTGCTGTCGGTCGTACCATCTCTAGTGTTCCCAAAACAACCTGCTAAGTAACAATGGACATCGATTCTCTTCTCAAACCCTTCCAACGCTTTGGTGTCCATCTCGGCTTAGAGCGAATTCAGCGACTTTTAGCCGACTTAGGCAACCCACACCACCGCGTCCCCATCATTCATGTCGCTGGAACCAACGGCAAAGGTTCCGTCTGTGCCTATCTCTCCGCCGTACTCACCGAGGCAGGCTATCGAACCGGACGCTACACCTCCCCTCACTTAGTGGATTGGAATGAGCGAATTTGCCTCAACGAACAGCCGATTTCCACTGAAGCGCTAGAGCAATTACTGCTGCAAGTCAAAGCCGCCATTCCAGAAGATACAGAAGACTCCCCCACACAGTTTGAAGCCATTACCGCCGCCGCTTGGTTGTACTTCGCCCAGCAGCAAGTTGATATCGCCGTCATCGAAGTGGGATTAGGGGGACGACTCGATGCGACAAACGTCAGCAACTCCCCCCTCGTCAGCATCATCACCTCCCTGAGTCGCGAACACTGGCAAAACCTCGGCCCTACCCTCGCCCACATTGCCAGAGAAAAAGCCGGTATCCTCAAACCTGGATATCCTGCAGTAATTGGGCAACTCCCCCCAGAAGCTAAAGTCGTAGTAGAACAACGGATAGAGGAGTTAGGATGTCCTGCCATTTGGGTAAAACCAGCCGTCGAGTTACCCCCCCCAACCCCCCCTTATCAAGGGGGGGAGCAAACAGAAGATTCTTCCCCTTACCCACAGGGGGAGCAAACAGAAATTCCTTCCTCTTACCCACAGGGGGAGCAAACAGAAGATTCTTCCTCTTACCTACAGGGGGAGCAAACAGAAGATTCTTCCCCTTACCAACAGGGGGAGCAAACAGAAATTCCTTCCCCTTACGAAGAGGGGAACCAACAAGAAATTCCCCCCCTTACCAAGGGGGGGACAAAGGGGGGGTTTAGCCATTGGGCAGAATATCAAGGCATCAAGTACCCCTTGCCTCTGCTGGGAGACATTCAACTCATGAATTCCGCAATTGCGATCGCATCCCTGCAAATTCTCCGTTCCCAAGGTTGGAACATTACCGAAGAAGCGATACAAAACGGCATGGCAAAAACCCACTGGTTGGGACGCCTACAGTGGACAACCTGGTGCGATCGCAAACTTTTGATCGACGGTGCTCACAACCCAGCTGCAGCCGTTGCCCTCCGTCAATATGTCGATACCCTCAAAACCCCAGTCACCTGGGTAATGGGCATCCTCTCCACCAAAGATCATGCCGACATCTTCCAAGCCCTACTGCGACCCAGAGACCAATTGTACCTAGTACCCGTCCCCGACCACAGTTCCGCCGACCCCGACGCCCTCGCCATTCTCGCTCAAAACATCTGTCCAGAACTTACCGAATGCCGCAGCTATCCCAATTTAGAAACAGGGCTAGAAGCAGCAACTTCTGACCCCACACAACCCTCAAATCGTTTAATTGTTTTGTGCGGTTCCCTTTATCTAATAGGGCACTTCTTGAAACAACATCACTCTGCTACCCACAGATAACATCAAATTCATCTGTGTGCATCTGTGGTTAATTTATCTCTACCCTATACTCGCTCTTTAATATGTAATATGAATCCGTTTAAATCAACCCATAAAAGGTAAGGGCACAGCAAGGTTTTAGCCCTACAGATAGAATATGCAATCAAGTAGATTTGATCTGAGATACAAATCTAACTCTTATTCCCCCCTTAATAAGGGGGGTTAGGGGGGTCTTTCTATGTAGTGCAACAACAAATAGAAAAAGAGTAAGAGGAGCGTTCATCATGTCGCATCTACTGTAGTGCTGATAATTCACATGACATAGTAACGACCTACTCAGCTTAGATACAGTAAAGAAAAAGCTGTCAAAATCAACTAAGGAATTCCAGGTGTCAACAGCAAAGCCCTCAGTCCGAGTCACCGAAATTGGCGAGTACATCCATTATCAATCTTGCGATCGCCGTTTCAAGCTAGAGTTCAACGACCGACA
>JBFLZA010000224.1:0-12413 GCA_040756535.1 Cyanobacteriota bacterium | reverse complement strand
AGAGTTTGAGACGTTCTACACTAAGAACATTCTGTTGAACGAAGGGTTGCGGGCTTGGATGGCACCGCAAGACCAACCTCACGAACGCTTTGAGTTCCCTGAGGAAGTTCTCCCTCGCGGTAACGCTCTCTAAAAAAAGCTGACTTTAAAATACGCTTAGCTTTTCAGAAACCTTATTTCCCTGCCTCTTGGCAGGGAAATTTTTTTGAGAACCCTCCACAAATTTTTTCTATGTGTTATCTTGAGTGAAGAGTGCTTAGCACCCAGTAAACTGCGAAATAAAACCGTGCAGGGAACAAGGAGGTGATGCCCATGATTGATAGTAGTAAAACCATGGGTCGTCTGATTGGAGTTAGCCGGCTGTGTGCCGGGGCTGTTCTCTAATAGTCAGCTTGGTTCTCTTTGGAGAATCTTAATAGCTTTCTAAGTTAGGCTGGCTCGGAGTTCCATCCGGCAGTCTGGTTTCAATCAGAAGACCCAACTAGACCGCTTTCACATAAAGTGTTATGGATTAAACCCAAACACCGCTTGTGAAAGCGGATAGCTTTTTTTATGGGTTGATCTAAAAATTTTCTGTTGGGTTAAATAGCACAGGAGGTAAGGCAAGCATGGCCTCGCTAATGAGTGATCCAGAGATACAAGAACGTGCTAAGCAGTTAGAAGGCTGGACAGTAGAAGGAAACCAGTTGCGGCTGACGCGAAAATTTAAGGATTTTGTAGAAGCGATCGCATTTGTCAATCAGCTCGTCGAACCGGCTGAAACTGCCGGACATCATCCGGATTTAGAAATTTCTTACAACAAAGTTACCGTGACTTTGACAACCCATGATGCTGGAGGGTTGACCTCAAAGGACTTTGATCTGGCAAAAGTCATTTCTCAGCTATAAGTTGGATTAAAATTTAGTTAAAGAAGTAACGCTGAGGCTTTTCAACAAAAAAATCAATTAATTCAACTTCAATCCATTGCAGCTCTAAGCTGCGATTGATACATTAAGGCAAATCTAATAAGAAAGTCTGTTTAGCCTATGCTACATAGACGATGTACCATAGTTCAAGAAGGACGAGACGACTCTTTCTACAAAGGTGTGAGGATAAGAGAAGATGTCTAGATTACTGTGGAGAGCTTTAATCGTTAGCCCAGCTATATTGGGTGCAACGCTCCTATTTTCCGCAGGCGCAGTTCGCGCAGCGGATAGCTCCAGATTGATTGCTACTGATAGCCAAACTTCTACAGCAGCAGCTCAGGCTCCAATCACTGAGGCTCAAAAGCCAGAGGCTCAGTCTAATTTAAAGGTCGATACGGCAGAGCTAACTGCCTCAACAGCTAAAGTACAACCAGAATTTTCAACCTCTGCTACCGAAACTCCAGCAGATGCTACCCAAACTCCAGCAGAGCTAAAAATTTCTGACGTTAAAGTGCCTGCGGAAGTTTCCCTCAATGTCAGCCAACCAACCTCTGCGAATCCTACAGAGGAAGCTCCAGCAGCGGTTGCTCCAGCGGCAAACCCAACCCTTGCTCAAACTCCGCCAGGGGAACCTAGCAACACAGACGTTTTAAATCAAATTAACCGCTATAGCCGCGAAGGAGCTGCGAGTCAAGACCAGGTAACCAACGTTACTCAGCTCAGCGACGTTAGACCAACTGACTGGGCGTATGAAGCACTACGCAGCTTGGTAGAGCGCTACGGTTGTATTGCTGGATATCCGGATGGTACCTATCGCGGAAATCGGGCGCTCACTCGCTATGAATTTGCGGCTGGTTTAAATGCCTGCTTGCAGCAAATTGAGCGCTTGATTGCGACTAGCACCTCGGAATTTGTTACCAGAGGAGACCTGGAAACTCTCCAGCGCTTAGTGGATGAGTTCAGAACTGAGCTGGCTACCCTAGGAACGCGAGTCGATCAGTTGGAAGGTCGGGTGGCTTTCCTCGAAGATCGTCAATTCTCCACAACCACCAAGCTACAGGGAGAAGCGATCTTCGCACTGACAGACGAGTTTAACCAAGGTATTTCAAACAATACAGTCTTCCAAGACCGGGTACGTTTAACCTTCAACACCAGCTTTACGGGTCAGGATCGTTTGGTAACTCGTCTTACCGCTGGGAACGCTGAATTATTCAGAGACCAAAATGGAACTCCGTTATCAGAGGGTCAACAGACATTTAACTTCGGTAGTTCCGGTGATAACGATGTCGTCTTAGATTGGTTGGCGTACTACTTCAACTTTGGTGCCTCCAAAGTTTACCTTGCCGCCACTGGAGGGATTCACAGCGACTACGCTCCTACCCTTAACCCTTACTTTGAGGATTATGATGGTGGCAACGGAGCCCTTTCAACCTTTGCTTCTGAAAGCCCCATCTATCGTATTGGTGGTGGAGCGGGTGCAGCAGTCAGCTTCGGAGTTGGTCCGCTCGAAAGCGTTTTGGGACCAAGTACACTGACCGTTGGTTACCTAGCTGGTGCCGGCAGTAGTCTTGATGGCACTACTTTTGGTGCAAACGATCCGAGTGAGAAGGCGGGTCTGTTTGATGGGGACTATGCAGCTCTAGGTCAGCTTAATTTCAATTTAGGCGATCGCATTGGCATTGGTGCAACCTACGTTCATGGTTATCACAATACAGATACTGCAATCTTCGATGCTGGCGGTGCTAATGGTGGTTTTCCTGTCGTCGGTTCTTTGGCAGCTAATTTCCCCTCGTCGTTCACAAGGCAGGGTATAGGGGGGAATACTACTCCAGTCGTAACTAACACCTATGGAGGAGAAGTCGCTTTCCGCCTCTCTGAAAATATCTCCATTAGCGGTTTCGGGTCATACACAAGAGCAATTCTGATTGGTCAGGGAACTGGAGATATTTGGAGTTACGGCGGTGGCCTTGCCTTTTCTGACTTTGGTTCACCAGGTAGCGTTTTGGGTCTTTTTGCAGGCGTAGAACCGACATTAAGAGGTCTAAGCACTGGAGTTCGTCCAGATGGAGGCTTCGCGCGTGACAACGTTTGGCACTTTGAAGGGTTCTACAAGTACAAACTGAACAACAATATCTCCGTGACTCCAGGCGTCATTTGGATTACTGCTCCTGGTCAAAATGATGCAAACGATGACGCGATTATTGGTACGCTCAGAACCACCTTCACCTTCTAGAAGGATGAGCTAACCGCTAAGGCGCAAGAATAGCAATCTAATAATTTAGCCTCGCTGCTGGCGAGGCTTTTTTATTTCTGAAGTAGGACATAAACCGAAATAGATCAAACTTGTGTGTTGGGAGATTTAATCCCTACGAAAGAGTGAAGCGAGATACAAATTGAGATAACTTGATAGCAACGAATTGACGGCTTACTGGTCGCTGCTGAAATGGCGGGATCATAAGCTAGGAACAACTTTAAAAACGAATTGGAAGAAAAACCTATGAGTAACGAAGGCAAGAAAGTAGTACCACAAACGAATCCTGCACAAGCAGAACCAGGAAGAGGTACTCCAGGGAATCAATTAGGAGTCCAAATGGCTCAAACAACGGCAGTCAATCCTCCTGATGCCAAGATTCCCTCCGGAGCTGATGTTGAGGAAAATATTAGAGAAGTTAAGGCTGTAGATAGACAAGAAGAAGGTACAGGGATGACAACGACAGATGGGTATGTCATCGATGAGTCGGGGCGTCTCGATAATTATGCGGTTGAACCGGAAATGTATGTTGACCAGAAGAAGTAGAATTTAATCCTAGCTGGGAGTACCAAACCTAACACTTTAAAAGGTATCCCAGCTCTTAAGCTTTTAAGAGTGATAGTAGGTGGGGTTGTATGAGCCACAAGTAATGAGCCATTGGAAGAAAGAAAAAAGCTGTTAAATACCTGGAAAAAAATCAAGGAAAGGTGGGCGGTGTACCTCAAAACCTTGGCGTTGTTGTCATCAACTAGTAGTAGGTATTGTCCACCCTACAACTTGGCAACTCTTATTAATGCCCGACTACTTACCTATTATTTTTAATCAAATATCACCTGCTATCTACTCCTTTTCGTAGAATGAGAGTATCACAAACAAATTGAGTGAGTTAACGAATTAATTGGTAAGTTGGGGTAGTTGCTGCTTCTCTAACTCTAGCCATTTTTTTGTAGCTGATTAACTTACTTTGCTGTATTACCAATCACTCCATCCTCAGGAAAAAACATAATTAAAATTCTGTTGTGACTAGCCGTCATGAACAGCGTACACTAGAACGCATAAAAACTAGTTTCTCCGCGTCAGGAGCGTCCACACGTAGCAATTGTGTAGGTGATAGGTTAAGCCTTACCTACCCTATTTCTTGTATTTTAAATTAAACTTTTGAATGCTGTTAGCTGTCAAAAAAGCGTAAAAAGCTATATAATGATTTATGATAACTTATTACTTACCCAAAACGTAGATTCGATGAAAAATCGTGGGCGGGTAACAGCTTATTTACCAGAAGAAATCCAGAAAGCCTTAGAAGAATGGGCGGAAGAAGAAAGTCGGTCTTTGAGTAGTTTAGCAACCTATCTACTGACTCAAGCAGTAAAAGACCGCCAGCAACAAAAAGAAAAAAAGATTAATTAATACTAAGTCTTAGTTAGAAAGGTGATGCTTAAGGAATTGGTAAGTGGTAATTTTATTGCCTATTATCCATTGACTTTTGCATAGGTATTTATAAAAACGATGGAATTAGTAGTGATTACTCCCCAATTATCAACCCAAGGCTGGAGCAAAGGTAATCGTATCTGGAAAGAAGTTGCTGCTCCTGCTGAAGTTGAGGAAGTTCAATAGGATTCAATTAATCTTTTGACGCGCCGCTTCTAAAAGTAGGCGTTGCTCAGCACGAGCGATCGCCTGGTAAGTGCGCTCCACATCATTCACATCAACGGATACTGATGTGATGCCCCATTGCACCAAGGGGTCAATTAATTCAGGATACTGAACGGGTGCCTGACCACAGATCGAGCAGGGGATGCCAACATTCCTTGCTGTTTCAACGAGTTGTTTGAGGGCTCGCCTAACTGCTGGATGACGCCCGTTGAGAGAGGAATTTAACGGCTCGCGATCGCGATCTGCGGCAAGCAACAGTTGAGTTAAATCATTGGTGCCAATCGAAATACCCTGTACCCCAGCTTTTACATAATCCGGAAGTAGAAACAACACTGAAGGCACCTCTGCCATAATCCAGAGTTGAAAGTGAGGATTTCTAGCCAATCCTGCCTGTTCGACTCGACGGCGACAGAAGCTAAACTCCTCAACAGTACGAACAAAGGGCAACATCAGATGGATATTAGCATAGCCGTACCCTTGAACTTGTCCTAAGGCGGCGAGTTCTAAATCAAAGCAGGTGGGGTCATCGAGATAACGAAGTGTGCCTCGCCGACCTACTATGGGATTAACTTCCGGTTCAGTAGGAGAGGTCATACCCGTAACACGCTGTAACTCATGCGATCGCCAATCTAAGGAACGATAAAATACAGGTCTTGGGGCAAAGGCAGCCGCAAACTGAAGGATGTATTGGGCAAGGCGCGTTACTAACTCACTACTCTTTCCCTGCCTCAACCAAGTATCTAAAGGCTGATTTTCTAAAGCATCTAGCATCATCAGCTCCGATCTCAATAACCCAATACCATCCACTGGCAGCCCAACAATTTTTTCCAGAGAGCGCGGTTGGCTCACATTAACGAACAATTGAGTAGCAATTGGATACAAAGAGGTTATAGGAGAGGGTGGATTGGTAATGGGGGATTCCTCAATAGCGTTAGCGTTTGACCGATTCAGGCGATGAACTTCTCCTTGGTCACCATCTAAAAAGAGAAAATCTCCTGTTTCAATGAGTTGAGTAACATTAGCAACACTCACTACAGCAGGAATCCCTAATTCTCTGGAAATAATTGCTGCATGGCTAGTCATACCTCCTTGTTCGGTGACAACACCAGCAGCTAACTTTAGCCAAGGAAGCCAGTTAGGGGAGATGCTAGGGGCAACCAAAATCCTCCCTGGAAGCATCGTCGTTAGAGTTTTGTCTTCGCTACTAAGGACTTGAGCTGGTGCTGTAACTCGTCCTGCCGCTGCTGGTAATCCTCTAACGATCTGAGGCGTAAAGCTGGGTGTAGTCGGTTGAGTAGACATTGAAATCGGAGCGCTTGCAGTCAAAGGTTGAGGAATAAATTGCGTAAGATATAGCTGGGGTTCTGAGTGGTCAGGGGGTTGACAAAGAGCCCATTCTATAGAAAAAGATGGAGTGAGTTCGGTGACAAACTGTTGGGATAACTTAATCAATTGCTTGAAGTATTTTTCTTCTAAGGCGTACTGCTTTTGTTGTTCCTCACCAAGTACATAAGCCTGCAAGCCTCTTTCGATGAGTGTGTCGGATTCAGAGCGATGGCGGAGACGATAAGCGCGGGTTTTGCTCCCTAATTGTGAGGAGATTACGGTACCTGTATCTGCCTGCAACTGGTAGGAGTCAGGAAGTACTTCTCCCTTGGCAAGAGCTTCTCCAATGCCCCAAGTTGCTTGAATCCTCCATTCCGCTGGATTGGCTTCAACGGTTCCCGAAGCGATCGCTTCCCGAAGGGGTTGCACCAAGACAGCTAAATTCAACTGTTGTAGCTCGATTCCGTTCCGCTGCCAATAAAACAAGCTTCTAGCACGAAACAGTTCTGCCCACACTCGTTTTAAGGAAAGGATTAAGGCATCTGGATCACGAGCGCAAGTGTAAGATTCCAAAATCCCAGGGGGTAAAACGTCAATCGCGTTGATCGAGTTGTAGGAGAAAGAAGGCTCTTTGCTTGTTAATGCAGCCAGCCATGAAGGTGTTTGAGAGTGAGTTTCAAAGGTATGATCCGTGAGTTCACTATCGTTGAGTTGCAGCGACACAGAAGGGCGCAATATCAGCACTGATGCATCTAGAGCCTCAACTGCCGTTAAAAACGATGTTGCCCAATGCGATGGCAATGCGGCAGAGGCGATCTCTCGGCGAATTTGTTGAGCAACCTGCTGCAACTGGTATGAATTATCTACATCGACATGAAACGATGAATAGGGTAAGTCTCTGAGCAGTGGCTCTGACTCACCCAATGTTTCAATAAATTCCCAAAAGGCGATGCCTTTGTTGGGTGTTAGTGGAAACGGCACGTTAGCGCTGGCAGCGCTCGCTCCACTAGACGGGGCAGTGTTCCGTGCTGGTACTACAAAACCAGGCACAACTGGGTATCCACGCTGTAAAAGCTGACTTAAGAGGAAAGCTTTTTGCCCCACGAAGGGGCGATCTGAGGGTTGAATTTGATCGAGCCAGTAGAAATTATCCAAAATTAGCTTTGCATCAAGTCATTGGATTAATAGTTAGTGGTTATCGATCCTGGCTAGTGGTTATTGGAAAAACGACTAGCTACGAACTACTAGCTACTACTAACTATTAATTACCAACAACACGCAACAATTCTCAACCTGTATTTCGCATTCCAGCAGCAATACCGTTAATTGTCAACAGTGCTCCTCGTAATAGCTCACCTTTGCTATACCGCGAATGGACGATACCGGATGTCGTTTGGCTGCTGTGCTGGCGTAGGCGTTTTAACAACGATACCTGTAAGAAACCCAAGGGAACAATTGTACCGTTGCGTAGCTGCACCGAGCGCTGCAAATCCGGATCGCCATCCAGAAGTCGCTTGTGCCCTGCGATCGAAAGAACAATATTGCGAGTGAGGTTAAATTCGCTGGTAATCTGCTCGTACAGCCGTTCAAAGCGTTCGATGTCTTCTGGATTTGACAATTCGCGCACATAGTGGTGTGCCATTTGCAAATCCACCTTCGCCAGTGTCATCTCTACTTTGGAAATGACCATTTTAAAGAACGGCCACTTGAAGTAGAAATAGCGCAGCAGCTTCAAATGTTCCTCAGGCTCCTCATCCAGAAAGGCATTGAGCGCTGTACCCACTCCATACCAACTCGGCAGTAGAAAGCGGCTTTGCGTCCAGCTAAACACCCAGGGAATAGCCCGGAGACTACTGAAATCTTTCTTGCCTCCCCGACGTGTAGGGCGAGAACTAATTTGCAACTGACTAATTTCTGGGATGGGCGTGACTTGATGGAAGAAATCTAAAAAGTCGGGTTGCTCGTAAATTAAATCGCGATAATGAGCACGAGCTCGCGTCGCCAACTCTTCCATAATGTCATTCCAAGGCTGAATATCATCAAAGCCAGTACGCAGCAAACTCGCTTGAATAACCGCCGTTGTCACCGTCTCCAAATGGTAGAGAGCTAGATCGGGTAAGGAGTATTTAGACGCTAGCACTTCTCCCTGTTCCGTAATCTTAATTCGCCCATTGATACTGCGACCCGGTTGCGCCAAAATGGCTTCATGGGCAGGCCCGCCCCCACGACCAACGGAGCCACCGCGTCCGTGGAAAATGCGTAAACAGATGCCGTATTCTTCTGCTATTTTTTGTAGCGCTTTCTGAGCTTTGTGAATTTCCCAATTGCTACTCAAAAAACCTGAATCCTTATTGCTGTCCGAGTAGCCCAGCATCACCTCTTGTAAGTTAGGAGTCAAGGTTGAGGAGCCAGGGTGAGTTTGGGTTGAAGGCTGATTGTTATGTGAACCACTTTCAACTGGCTGGTTAACGTTCAACGCTTCATAGCCGCCCGCGAGACTGGCTCGATAAAGCGGTAGCTCAAAGAGCGATTTCATTACGGTTGGTGCCCGTTTCAGGTCTTCTACGGTTTCAAACAGTGGCACTACCTGTACACTGCTCATCCCCGTCGCCGGATCGTAAAGACCTGCTTCCTTAGCCAGCAAGAGAACTTCCAAAAGATCACTGACGTCGTGACTCATGCTGATAATGTAAGTCTGGCAGGCTTGGGAGCCGAACTCCTGTTGCAACTGCCGTAGCATTCGGAAGGTTTCTATTGTTCCGCTGGTTTTCTCGGAAAATGGCACTTCATTGGGGATTAAGGGACGTCGAGTCTTTAACTCGGTTGTCAGCCAAAGGGTTCGCTCTGCTTCCGATAGCTCGTTATAAGGCTTAGGTAAAATTTGTAGGTACTCTGCAATCTCATTAAGAGTATCTGAGTGGCGGGAGCTTTCCTGACGAATATCCAAATGCGCCAGATTAAAGCCATAAATTTCCACCTGGCAAATTAAATTTTCCAAGTCGCGACAGCTCAACCCTGTCTCGGCTAGGTTACGCTCAATTAGTCGTAATTCTGCCAAAAACTCGGCTCCCGAACCGTAAATACCAGGATTGGCAGTGGATTGAAGGTCTTGCTGGGGGAGCTTGCCATTGTAAAAGCTGTAAAGCTGTCGGTTGCGATCGCGAGTATTTTCCAGCCGTTGCTGGACATAAGCAAGCTTTAGTCGATAAGGCTCTTGTCGATAGCGAATCGACAACCGTTCGTACACCTCTGGTAGTTGGGAGCGATCTTGCTCCAGAGAGTCCAACAACTCCGGTAAGACATCACTCCAGTGCAACGACAAACTCAACAAATTGATCAGACGCCCCAGCGAATTAATGTATTTTTCAATAACCAACCCTCGCTGATAGCAAGCCGTTTGCCAAGTGACTTGGGGCGTGACTGAAGGATTGCCATCTCGGTCTGATCCAACCCAAGAGCCAAACTTGCAGAAGCTGTGAGATGGGGGTTTGAGCCAGGGGAACGATGTTTTTAAGGAATACTTCAGGCGGTGATACAGTTGAGGAATTGCCTCGAACAGTACTTCTTGGAAGTAGTGGAGCGTGTAATCGACTTCGTCAAGTACAGTGGGTTTGAATTGATGTAACTCATCTGTACGCCACCAGAGGCGTATCTCTTGCATGAGTTCTTCTTTATAGCTTTCTATCTCCCAAGAAGAGTCCAACCCTAACGAGCTATAGGCTTCTTCGGCTTGGTCTAGCTGTTGCAGAATTTTGGCAATCCGTCGCTGTTTACCCCGAATCGTGTGGCGGACAATTTCTGTGGGGTGAGCGGTGAAAACTAACCGAACATCCAGATTTTCAATTAACCGCTGAATTTGCTGGGGTGGCACATTTAGCTGCTGTAAGTGGGGAAATAGCCAATGAAATGTCTCCTTTTCTCGATGCAAGGGAGAATTTTCCTGCCAGTTTTTTTCCAGCAAATCCGCAACCGGGTCAGCACCTAGGGCTTCGGCTTCAACAGCGTTAATCGACACCGTTGCCGAATTGCCATTCTTTTTCAGGCTGGCTGGATTAGAGCGATCGGTGACAACCGGACTGTTGGACATGGCTCTTCGTGAGAGCTGTTGAGTACGCTGTTCGTAATGTTGTTCGACAATGTTAATCAACTGGAAGTAGAGAGCAAACGCCCGTGATGCCCGGATTGCCGCATTGAGGTCTAGCTTTTCGATTAACTTATGGACAGAAGATGTAGGTGAGTCGGTCGCTTGTCCCTCTGGCGAACACAACTCTCGTAGTTGCTTAAGAAGATCGACTAGCTCCTGACCGCATTCGGATTGGAGAACTGATTCCCACAAATCCTCTACAACTTTGAGACGATGGCGCAGAAACAGGTCGGAGGAAGAAGAAGTAGCAATTTCCTGATCGGATGAGCGGATGAGGGAACTCATAAGGCCTGTTCACAGGGAGACAAAGATGATCCATTGTATGGGGTCAGCTACCCTTAGCATCGTTTCATAGGTAACCAACTGTAATACCCATGCACCAACTCTACAGGCAGTTGGCACATATCTCAATTACCTGCTAGTGTAACTATTTTTAAGAAAAGTTATAGATTTACGCGACAGGGCTAGAGTGGTTACTACATTGACTCTGGGATTTTTTACAATGGCTGGGATCTCAGCCATAGGCGTAGGAGATGTTAGACGGGTTCAACCCGCAATCTCTGTCTGATGCCTGAATCCCACCGATTGAATCGGTGGGAGTGGATCACTCTTCACTTCTGGATTCGGGGAAGTGCAAAACAGGCAACCGCTCGCCGCGAAACACTTCTTCACTGCCGATGCCTACGCTAGTCAGCCATGACACAAGAGCATCAGTGGCAAGCACGCCAAGGAGCATAGGGCCGACCGCTAAACTTAACAAGAGATCAGTTGGCATTTGCGATTGGGAGTGACTGACTGGGGTTGTCTCCAATCCTTTGGTGTTAGAAGAAGTCATAAGTAAAGGTTAAGACAAGTAATCTTGGACTTAATGGAGGGAATTAGCTGGCGTTGCTAACTCGTAGCAATATCCTAGCGCTCACATAGACAAGGATGTGACAAAGTCTCAGAATCTGAGATTATTGAGAATTCAATGTCAAGCACTATCGAAGTGACCCATGCAAAAGTCAGTAACGTATCCATACGAGATACTGGAGAAGAATCATAACAAGGGGGGTGGTAAGCTTGTCTCTTTTAAAGATGGGAGGAACGCCCCTGACTTCCATGCTCATTAGTCATTGGTCAACGAGTAAAAACAAAGGACTCTCTGACGTGTTAACGAAACTGTGCAGGCGTGTGCTTTGCTGGAAATTCTTTTTAGAAGCCACGCCCTACCCTGTTAGGGGTTGGCGTGAGGAGCAGTCCCATGTATTTTGATGAAGTAATTGTGCTTACCTTCCCCAGGGTTTTCCCGCACATCATGTTTAGCGGTTCAAAAAGCGCTATATGTAAGCTTAAATCGGGGGTGCAATTACTCAAGGAAAAGTTATCAATCCGTTATCAGTCCAGGTGACAGGTTTGTAATGTTGGATGTCGATCAGCATACCCCAAAGGCTCGTTCGTCCTCCCTTGCCCAATGGGTATACGGTGCCATTGGACAACCGGAAGTGCGCCTCCGCGTCCGGTTAGGAGGAAATAACTTACATATTCTCTGTGAGAGCCGCCAGGGTTTAGAGGCGAAGACGGTTATAGACCGTTTGCTTAAGGCGCTTGAAAACCGGGAACCGGGAGAGGCGTTTCCCATCGATCCGGAAAATCCTGTCTACCAGATCATTATTTATGGGCGTACTTGGGGAAATCAGCGCCCCGATTGGATTAAACAAGTTAGACTCAAGCCACTTGTTAATCAGCCCGTTAAGGCATCTCAAGAATCAGCGACGATGCCAACACCAGCTCCAACGGCTGACTCAGAGTTGAAAGTTTCCAATGAAAGTCTCGCTCGTTCTGGCTCCCCTGAGGCGATCGCTCGCTATCTTAGTGAAACGCTGAGTTCTTTGGGAGTCAGCGTTAAAGTCATCATCCAAAACCTTCCCGACGCACCGGCTAAGGAGATAGAGACAGGGCAAGAGTCTACCCAATCCCCAAATCGGCGTCTTTGGGTTGTTTGCAATTCCAACTATAGCCCCGATGCCTCTTTGCTCACTGATCCAGTGGTTCAGAAGTTGCGCTCATTGCGGCTTAAAGGGTTTAGAGATGCCGCCATTTGCTCTCAAGTGAGCGGGGAAGCGACTCCGGAATGGATGCTGCGAGTCGATCT
>JBFLZA010000223.1:0-12415 GCA_040756535.1 Cyanobacteriota bacterium | reverse complement strand
ACCACCTGGCTAATGCCCACTATGAGAAGATGACTCCCAACGAGCGAGGACACTATCCCATTACTCCCATGCAGGTAGAGTTAGGATTATGGCAGGGAGCCTTCTTGAATAACCCAGAACAACTCTGATTGCGTTGGTGGGACTTATATGGAAACCTGTTGTTAACCGGTCACGAGCAAGCAGAACAGGAACGGCAAAAGCGGCAGCAGTTGGTAAATCGGCTTAAATCGCTTACTCCCGAACAGCTTCTAGCGTTGGGAATTGATGCTGAAATGCTGGATTGAGGTTCGTGAGTTGGAGGCGATCGCGCTCTGTCCCTTGCTTACTCTGCCTTCAACTTAGCAACTTGTTGAGCGAACCAAGCAGCAGCGCTGGTATTTGTTCCTTCATTCAAGCGTTCTAGGGTTTGTTCCACTAGAGAAATAGATAGTCGTTCTAGTGCCTTAGATTGAGTGCATTCTATGTACTTGCCATTTTCCTGTAATTCAAAGGCAATTACCCGTAACCCTCTAACATCTACCACCCAATATTCAGGAATTCCTAAATCAGCATAGAGATGTTTCTTTTCATCTAAATCATTTGCCAAAGTTGTATCAGAGATTTCGCCAACTAAGTTAGGAACTCGCCACTGATTTAAATCAATCCGACGCGGTTCTCCAGGTTGCCAACGAGGGTAGTCCTCGCCTATGTAAAGCACCAAATCAGGCGCACCAGCTTTTTTTGTTGGTTTTTCTAGCAAGCAACGCCCTAGGGAAGTGAAGAGTTGTTCGGGTCTTTGAGTAGACCAGATAAAAAATAACATTGTGAAAAGGTCGCTGATGCTGGCGTGATTAATTCCCTCTGCACCCATATCAACCCAAAGCCAACCCTCGTTAAAAAATAGTCTCATTCTCTCAGGGGTTGGAGCATCACGCAACGCTATATAGTCGTCCCATACGGCAGAGTGCCATCGGCGCAGAATTGGTATTTGGGCTGACTGATTAAACGTAGAGATAGAGGCAGTCATGGCACTAATACTGATTAGGGCTGTAGAGCAATTATAGCGATCGCATTTTTATCCGCTATCAAGCCAATAAGCGATCGACGACTACGCTGAAACCTGGGAGAATAAGCTGAGTGCTAACGACTTCACCCTTTGTGAATAAAAATCGTTGCTGTTGAGTAAGCACGACAATCCACTGACTTTCCGGCAAGATTAACCAGACTTCCTGGCAACCGGATTCTAGGTACTCATTGGCTTTGGCAAATACGTCTTCCGCTAAATCGGTGGGAGAGATAATCTCAGCAATCAGTGGGAAACTTTGAGGCAGTACATTAGGTTCGCCAAATTGGGCAAGTAATTCTGGTGTGAGGTAGGCTACATGGGGACGGCGTACCTGCTTATTGGTGCGACAAGGTGCCTCTGTATAAACTACTCCCCCTAGTTCGCGATCGTTCTTGTAATTTCTCCAATAAGCTGCTAGTTCTGTTTGAATTCGACCATGCTTGAGTGTCATTCCGTTTTTCTCCACCAGTTGCCCATCCACCCATTCCATGCGATCGGGAGGATTTTGCAGAAAGTCTTCTAAAGAAAAGGCTTCTGTTTGATTGGGAACAACTGTAGAGGCTACCATTTTTCCTTCGCCTTTTTGCAACTCTTCCTTATTATGATGCCAAGATTATGAGGTCAAGTGCGATCGCTCTCTCTTCATCGCTTGGCAATACTTCATTATGTAGGGATTGGATTCTTTAAAGGATGTCTGAAACGTGTTAACCACCACTCGATCCCCCCTAGCCCCCCTTCAAAAGGGGGGAACAAAACTGCTCAAAGTCCCCCTTTTTAAGGGGGATTTAGGGGGATCTTCCACGATAAAATGTAGCAAAAGTGATTTTTTAGGCATCTTCTTAGCCTAACTCTGCCTTTAATTGTTCTAGACTGATGGTTTCTCCAGCATCACCTTGTCGGATACCCTCTCGCAACTGAGTCATAAATTCGCGATCGCATAAAATTTCCAGCGTTTCTAAAAGAGATTCAAACTGTTGCCAACTCAAGGCAATCATTACAGGCTTGCCATTCTTAGTAATGATTGCTGGCTCAACTGCCAACTTATCCGGCAATTCTGGTAGTTGTTGTTGTGCTTCTGTGATGGTTAGGTACTTGGGCATATTTACGAAGGTATCATGTCTGTATTGACTGTTGATTGGGAAACGTGATGACTTCACAACCTACAGAACTAGAAGGCACTTGGGAAGAAATTGTCGCTTACGCCGCTGAACTAGCTGGGCGCAGGGTACGTGTTATAGTTCTACCAGACAAACCAGAGCCTTCTCCTGAAGCAGTGCCGCCTTTCCGCCCTTCCTCTGGTCGCTCTCTCTTAAGACACGCTGGAACTTGGGTAGGTGATGATATTGAGGAGTGCCTTCAGTTAGTTTACGATACTCGCTCTGAAATAGAGTTTTAAGCGTGTACCTGCTCGATACTAACCATTGCAGCCGCATCATTGCAGGAGATGCAACTGTCCTTCGCCACGTAGCTGAGGTGGGAGAATCTCAGGTGGGTACCTGCATTATCGTGTGGGGAGAGCTGATGTTTATGGCTTATAACTCACAACAAAGGACAGAAAATTTAGCGCGGATACAAGAATTTTTGGAGGACATCGGCGTCTATTTTGTGGACGAAGAAACGGCTAATATTTATGGTCAGTTCAAAGCCGAAATCATCAATCATTTTGGCCCTAGAGAACGCAGGCAGCGCCGCAGGACGCGAATTGAAGAGTTAGGGATTCATGACAACGATTTGTGGATTGCTGCTATTGCCTTACGTCACAATTTAACAATTGTTTCAGCAGATAGAGATTTTCAGCGAATGGGAGAGGTAAGGGCATTACCCTTGGAATGCTGGTGGACGCCTGACGCAACTTAGCTGCGATCTCCTTTGTAATTTCCCCAGTAAGTTGCTAGTTTTGCTTGAATTTGACCATGCTTGCTTGTTAAGCGCGATCATTAAGAATTTGGTAGGTATATACAATTTCCTCAGTGTGGGCTGTACACTCATTTCATATAAAGAGAATTAGGCTCTCTTTGCTGGCAGGCAGATTAGCTCCATTTCTGGTGTGAAAAGAAATGATGTTGCATAAATCTCTAATCAAATTATTGGTAAAAATAATTATAGCGGCGGCATTAATTTCAGTAATCATTAGTAATAAGGGTATGACCACAGCTTCTAACACTTGCCGAAACCCAAGGCTTTGGCCATTCGCCGCCCATAGTATTTGGAATCGACCAATTGGTAACGGTGCAAACTATGTTTATGCGGGACTGACATCCGCTGACTATATTACTTTTGATGAAGAGGCTATAATCCTTACACCAAATGCCCCAATCATGCCTGTGTACTGGAACGCTACAGGCTGGGATAAAGACAAAAGCCGCTGTAGCGAGGTACAGGGAAAACTACGCGATTGGCCTATTCCGAGTGACTTTAACCCAGATTTTCATGGGACGACACCTAATGCGTCAGCGGCAGCGTTGTCACGAAATGGAACCATTGAGCAAACACAACCACTTGCTATATGCTCACCAGGTAGTTACGCCACTTCCAAATTTAATTCAGAGGAGTATACCGATCTTTTCAGCTCTTATGGCAATGATGCATTAGGCGCTCACGGCGGCAGTGGGCTCTCTGCTATCGGCGGTTCCATCCGCGCTGGTGAGTTACTGCCTGGTGGCGAAATTAAACACGCTATTAAAATTAATGTGTGGGCTGCAAAATACTTAGCCTATAACAATGATGGCAGCCCTGGTTATCGCTGGCCTGCAATACAGACAGACGAGTACGCTAACCCACAAACTTATGGAGGTAAAAATCCCGCTGTTGAGATGGGAGCATTACTTGCTTTGAAGCCTGACTTTAGAGAAGATAGCTTGCAATCTATACCTGGCAGAATTCTAGCACGCGCCTTAAAGCGCTACGGTGGTTATATTGTTGACGACACCCACTGGGACGCATTCGCCATTGCTACAGCTATAGAAACAGTCGATATGGGCAATGGTAATATTAGAACTGTTGATGTAGGCAATGAATTTAAAGACAAATACTTTAAAGACAAATACGGATATAAGAACATTGAACAGCCTTTAAATTCTAATCCTTGGACTAAGGATATTCAAAAGATTTTTGAAAACTTGCACGTAGTGAACAACAACCATCCAGGCGGTACTTACGCTGGTGGTGGCAACAGTGGACTAGCGCCCATAGCGCCACCTTTTTGCCAATAATGTGTAGGTACATGACCCGTGAGTGTGGCAGCATAAAAAGGAGCAGTAAGTGTCTTGTTTCCAGGGCTGCTGCCAAACCAATTAAAGCAGGGCAGTTGAGATGATAGAAACAAGACATTAACCCCATTTATCTGGGAAAAATTACTTTCCCTACCGATAATCCGGCGTCTGAATATTCCGCAACCGCGCCGCATCCCGCATCCCATATTCCGGACGACAGAACCGATCCAATTGCGCCTCAAAAAACGCCCGATTTGCTTGCAAATGCTTCGGATTCGGGTCATCTAACGGATACAATAACGCTGTCCGCAACGCTTGGAATACCGCAGAGGTAACGCAATACATCGATCGCTGGAACGTTACTGCAATTTGATTTAAGATATCATCCTCGCTGCGGCAGCGCTTGGCATAAAATTCCTTGAGATAAGGCGGCAGGAAATGCAGCATATCGTGCATCAGCAGCGTTGGAGGGATACCTGCTGTACCAACCGGGAATTTATCAGCGTAGAGTACCCCATAGTGGAAGTCTTTCTGATCAGCCGGAACTTGTCCAGCTTGCGCGTTGTAAGATTTGGTTCCCCTAAACGGTGCGGTACGATAGAAAACGGCTTCAACGTAGGGGAGTGCCGCTTCGTACAACCAGGTGAAGCCCTTTGATTTGGGGATGACTTCGTAGCATTCATCACCCACATAGACATGATGGTATATGGGACGGCCTGCGATCGCAAAAATCCCATTGACAAGAAAATTCATCGCCTCTGGGACAGTAGTGATTTTCCCTTCATCATACAGGTCAGATACTTCAAAGAAAACCGGAGCCATCACTTCCCAGAATAGCCCCAAGTTACTGTAATAAGACGCCTGACGGCACTGCTCGATAAACATTTCTGGGAACATCTTATGCAGTCCCAGCATTAACGGATTGTTCTTAAAGTAAGCTTTAATCGCTCTATCTGCATTGGCTTTATATTCATCGCTATCCAGATAGGCGTCAAATTTATTCACGGGCGCATACATATGCCGATGCCAAAGCATTGCCCGCATACAAGCTTCAGCGAACTCCATATTAATCCGGTCATGCCACAAATGGTGAAGCAATTTGGGCATTTTTTTACCCGTTTCTCCCTTCTCCATGAACTCCAAAAGTTCAGGATGGGCAGTCGCTTCCCCCCGCCAAATCCGCAAATCGGCATCATCACCCGCGTAGTGATTGTGTAGATCTAAATACTCTTTAGGAAGGAAGTATTTAAAGAAGGGGAAGGGATTTAAAAAGACCCGTTCGCCAATATAAAGCAAGTCACGCCAGTAGAAATCCATCGGCACAGCATACGCCTTCCAAATGCCGATGATTTGCATCAAATTTTCTGGCGTATCCGGCACCATTGCCCCACCTGCCTCTAGGCGATGAACGATATCAGCAAACTCATGATTAGAAGGAGGTAATTTAGGTTTAGGGGTTGCAGAAGTTTTCTCGATCGCGGCTGTCATGGTCTTATTTCTCTTTACTAGAACGAGGACGATACAGTTAGAAGGAATTGCCTCTATTTAGTGGCGATAAAAGTAGTTTGCATTATTGAAATACGCTTCAATACTTCTAAAATTTGTTTGCCCACAACCCCTCCATTTTTGAGTTGCTCAATACTGTAATAGTAGATTTTTTTCAAAAGTAATATTCTCTTATTATAAAATGGTTTGCCATTAATAGTTCTCATTTCAGCTTGTTGGATACGGGTTTGGTAATCACTGTTGTATATATTCGGCTCCGAAATAATATGGTTAAACCCTGATATTTTTAACATTTTTATATATTCATAGTAACGATAAATATGTTCATTCCCCCCATAGTGGCCCATTTCTTCAGGATGGGTTTGCAGGCGTGTATAAAACCATTTTTTTGTTCTAAAAGCTTGTAATATGGGTTCATTGATTAGCAGCAATCTACCTTCTGCTTTTAAAGCATTATAACAGTTGTATAGTGCCTTTACTGGGTCATCGCAATGATGAAGGCTTGAGTTAAATATAATTAAATCAAATGAGTCGTTGATTAGATCAATACATTCAGCGGTGCAATTGTAGATATTCAAAGAAAAATCATAGGAATTGGCAACAAGTTCTATTGTTTTACAAAGTTCCGGGGAAGGTTCTACAACAGAAACTGAATATCCTTGAGCAGCGAGATAGATTGAAGTTTCACCCTGTCCGACTCCTATATCTAAAACCTTAGAGTAATTACTTAATCTTTCAACCTGCCTTTTAAATTCCAACCCTTCTATACGGGACATATAGTCTCGAAAATAGGATTCTGGTGTAGGGCATTGGGACAAGTAATTGCTTTCCCATACGCTTAATGAACCGTATACCTGTTGAAAAACCTCAATTTCTCTTTTTAAAGCTTCACTTTGTTCATAATCTACATAAATAATCTGCGTTGACATCCCTTCTGGGCCTCCAAGGTAGGGTAATTGGGTTTAGCATACCCGATAAGGCTTGGGACGCTTTTATCTATTTTTAGCGAGACTTTCATCTCTACTACAAGGAAAGCAGATTTTAGAGTGGGCAGTGCCCACCCTATGCGTGTTATTTTCTAGCTGAGGACTGATAGTTGAGCGCAACTTGCTTAGTACTATTGGTGTGAACAGCCGCAACCATCTGTGTCGTGGTGGTTTCAGTCCACTTCACTAACCAAGTGGGTTGTATTCCTAAAAAGAAGATGAGGACGGCTAAAACCAGCGCTGGAGCTTTTTCCGCCCACAGGACTCTGGGATAATAGGCAGTGTTGTTGTTGAGTTTGCCAAAGCAGGTGCGGTTGAGCAGAATTACGAAGTAAACAGCCGTTAAGCCAGAGGCAAAGATACACAACAGGGTTTGCCAAGGAAATACTGCGTAACTGCCTTGAAACACGAGGAATTCAGCAACGAATCCCACCAAACCGGGAATTCCAGCACTCGCCATTCCGCTTAAAATCAGGAGGGCACTGACTAAGGGCAAACCTCGTAGGGGATTCATCAAACCGTTGAGAACATCCAAGTCGCGAGTGCCAACTTTGGCTTCGATAATCCCAACCAGATAAAACAGAATGGCTAAAATTAACCCGTGACTCACCATTTGGGAGACAGCACCCAATAGGCTTAAGGGTGTAAGTGCAGCAACGGCGACAACGATATAGCCCATGTGGCCGATGGAACTATACGCAACCATGCGCTTGATGTCTTTTTGTGCGATCGCACTTAATGCCCCATACATTACACTAATTACCCCAATAATCGATAGCCCCGGAGCCACTAGCGTCCACGTTTCGGGAAACAACTGCAACCCAAACCGCACCAAACCATAGGTTCCCAACTTAGCAACCATACCCCCTAAGATAATTGCCACGACGGGAGAGGCTTCAACATAGGCATCAGGCATCCAGGTATGTAGGGGAACCAGAGGGATTTTGATACCGAACCCCACCAACAGCGCGGTGAGTAGAATGAGCTGAGTGGTTAAGGATAATCCTTGAGTGTTAATCGCATCGTAGTCGAAGCTAGTGGAGTTACTCAGCCATGTCATCCCCAAGAATGCAGCGAGAATCAAAATCCCGGAGACTGCTGTATAAATGAGGAACTTCATCGCCGCATATTCTCGCTTGGTACCTCCCCAAATGGCAATTAATAAATATAGGGGAATGAGTATCAGTTCGTAGAATATGATGAACAGCAGTAAATTCTGAGCGAGGAAGGCTCCAGCCACACCGGCATTGACAAGTAGAATTAGAACGTATTTGAGGCGCGGACGCTCAACTTCAGTCCTAGCACTAAAGATAACCATTAAGGTTAGCAGACTACTTAACGCTAGCAAGGGAAAGGATAGACCATCCGTACCCAGCTTATAAGTCAAGCCGATTTGGGGAATCCAGGGTAGAGATTCTTGGAATTGTAATCCTGAATCCGTTAAGTCAAACTGTGTCGCCAATCCTAGCGTGACGAGTAGGATAGCAGATGCGATCGCAATAGCAGTATAGCGTAACTGCGTTGTTGCTACTTTTCCGGGCCAAAACCCGACTATTGCAGCGCCCAAAACGGGCAGCCAAATCAAGGTACTAAGCATAGAGATTTGTTTTTTCTTCCTTATTTGTTATTTATTATGATTCAGAAGTCATTAGTCAGTTTTCAGTTGCTAATGAGCAATGGCTAATGACTAATGACTAATGACTAATGACTAAGACTAATGACTAATGACTAACTAACCATACTGATTTCTCCAGTATCCAAATCGTAATATCCACCAACAACTATCAGTTTTCCTTCTTCAACTAGCTGAGAAATAACTGGAGATTCTTTTAACTTGTCTATTTGAACCAAAACATTGGCTTTAACTGTGTTGTCAAAATTATCTCCCGTTTTGCCTTTTGACCTTTCTAAAGCAGGTTTTATGGCATCAATTAAACTTGCAATTTGCCCCGGAACTTGAGCGCCTTTGATCGTAGCATCTACTGCCCCACATTTTTTATGCCCTACTACCATTAGAACTTTTGTTCCTAAGACTAAAGTTCCATATTCAAGACTGCCAATTTCTTCTGGGGTAGCGACATTTCCTGCTACACGGCAAATAAATAAATCTCCAAATCCCTGGTCAAATACAATCTCCGAAGGAACTCGTGAGTCGGCACAACTGAGAATAGAGGCAAATGGCTTCTGACCTTTGGCAACTTCTTGCAGGCGTGCAAAGGTTTGATTGGGGCTTTGACGTTTTCCATTAATAAAACGTTTATTCCCATCCATTAACTTTTGCAGTGCCTGTTCAGGGGTCATGTCCTCTTGAGCAATGGCTGGTTCGGGAAACGCTAACTTAGAGCCTAGCCCTGCGGTTAAGACTCCTGTGCCGACGGCTCCAGCACTTAACTTGAGCAAATTGCGTCTTGAAACAGAGGTACTCTGATTCTTGCGGGTCATTATTTACTTCCTTCCAAAAGTCGAAATACTAGGCGAAAAACTGGAAACAGTGACTGGAAAATTAATCATGGGTAAATGTTGTGACAGTAACCAATACCCATGAGCAATGATTGAGTATCTAACTCATTCCTTAGCCGCCAACAATAACTGAAAGACGACCTAACAACGGCCAGGACACAATCAGTCCAAATAGAGCGATGCCAAAGAGAATGGTTAGGGCATAAAACTGAGTCTGACCGGAAACGTTGTACTTTAATCCTTGACCACTGAAAACAGTAGCCATACCAACTAGATTTACCACGCCGTCAACGATATAGCGGTCAGCCCAAGAAATCCCTCTGGAAATCATATCAACCACAAACACAATTGTCAGGCGGTAAAGCTTTTGAGTGTAGAAATCGTAGGCAAAGAAATCTTGCAGGCCCTTAGAACCAAACTGTACAGGTTTTGCCCAACCGTCATTCAGGTAGATAACTGCCCCAAGTCCACTTCCTACAACACTGGATAATATCAGCAAACCCGCAACCGTGGTATTTAGCGTTGCCCACTCCGGTAGCAGTTGCCATTGCAGCAGTAGGAGTGGAACGTGCAGGGTGAAGCCCATTAAAAGCATCATGGGTAAGATCATAGGCCAGTGCACTTCTGGCGATCGCTCACTCATTTGCTTGGGGTTACCGCCAAACACTAAACCAAACACGCGGGTTAAGCTAAATGTTGCTAGGGTATTCACGGCCAGCAACAGCCCAAACAGCCCAGGTTGGGTATGAAAAAGATGGTCGCCTAATTGCGCTAACGCCCAGAAACCACCGAGGGGAGGTACGGCAACTAATCCAGCCGCACCGACGATGTAGGCAAATGCAGAAGCAGGCCGTTTTGCCCACAAACCACCCAGTTGAGTCACATCTTGGGTGATGCTGTTCCACACAATTGCGCCGACACTCATCACCAATAGCCCCATGGCTACCGCATAAGTCAGCATGAGTAACAAAGCTGTTTCGCTTTGTCCCGTACCGACGGCGATAAACACCAAACCCATGTATGAACTAACAAGATAGGAAAGGGTGCGTTTAATATCGATTTGTGCGATCGCAACCATCGTACCGCCAATCGCTGTCACGGCACCAATAAACACGGTTGCCGACACCGCAAAAGGAGAAAGCGCAATCACCGGTTCGAGTTTAATCAGTACCCAAGCCCCCGTACACACCACGACAGCATTCCGTAAAATCGTGCTAGGAACGGGCCCTTCCATTGCTTCATCCAACCACAGATGAAGAGGGAATTGAGCGCATTTACCCATCGGGCCTGCGATTAACGCTAAACCCAACAAGGCTGCAACTTTCGGGTCTATGTTTGCCGTACTCGCCCATTGGGCCAGTTCTGAAAAATTCCAGGTATGGGATAGGGGATAGATAGCAATCACCCCCATCAATAGAAATAAATCTCCTACCCGTTTGGTTAAAAACGCATCTCTGGCACCCGTAACCACCAAAGACTGATTAAACCAAAATCCGACTAACAGGTAAGTGCCGAGGGTGAGGATTTCCAGAATGATGTAGCTGAAAAATAAGGAATTGCACAAGGCCAGTCCACACATCCCCGCTTCAAAAAATGCCAGCAAGGAATAGAACCGCGCCCACCCCCAATCCATCTCCATGTAACCAATAGCATAAATTTGGGCAAGTAAGTTTATCCCGGTCACCACAAGGGTTGCGACAATGGTTACAGCAGAAAGTTCTAGGGGAATGGTCAAATTGAGATTAGCAACTTGGAGCCAGGGAATAAACACTTCTTGTGCAGGTTGATTCCAAGTCGCAGGTAACGCAATTAAACCGTGTAAAAAAGCGATGAAAGTCATCACCGCATTGATGTAACCAGACGGCCTTGGTCCCGTGCGACGGATAACATTAGGAGACCAAGGGATAGCTAAAATTACCCCAAGCAAGGGATAGCAAGGGATTAACCAAGCCGTTTGTAGGAAAAACTGAGCCATCGGCATTACCTTTTTTGAGTTAGAAACTCCTCATGTTTTAGCAAGCAATACTGAACAAGCCCCGTTTTGAGCAGGACTGCGAGAAAGAAAGGATTCATATTTTCTTAAGCTTTTATTTCAGTGTAATGGTTGGTCGGCAAAAAAAGAAGGATGAAGCTAAACAATTCAACAATAATGGCTGTAAAGCCAGCTTATATATATCAGAACGAATAGCAACCATTGATTTTTATCTATATAAGTCTTGCCTTGCCTGATTTAGGGATTACAACTTATGGAGTTGAGTTGACAAAATTACCAATAAGCTGTGCTTAAGCTCATCCTCCGACTGAAGTACGGAGGATTGGACTGCGCCCCATTGCGCTAACACGTTCATGGTACCCCTCCATTGGACGTAAGCTACAGGGTTCATGGTTCATTGCCATGAGCTCTCTCGCTTGATCACGAGTAGAGACCTTCCGGCGGAACGTCTGTACATGATTGACGATATGCCGCCCCAGCTATGTACAGACGCCCTGGCAGGGACTCATTCCTCCCCCGCTTAAAAAGACGGGGGCAACAAGAGCGGGGTTTTGTGAGTGGGGCGGGCTGTGTGCTGGGACGCGTTTAGCATGAATCTGCTATAAACTCTGAAAAATAAATATCTTTTCTAATATTTACTCCCATTGAGTGAAAGTATCTAGGGGAGTAATCAGGCAGCAAACAACCTATCTTTCCTTGCAACCCATCACCCTTTCAACTGATTCTTTACCAATTCTTTGAAAATCTCTTTATCCCTTACAGCAGAAAGTATACAGCCAACCCTAGTACCTGCTGCTAAAAACTTATTCTTGGCATCTACCTATTCTTTAAGATAAAAAGGATAACCAGGGCAATATAGCATCTCTACTTTTATTGGCATCGAAAACTAAAAAGTTGCCATTCCTTTCGCCATATTCTACTTTAAAGCCAATCCTAATGAATGCAACCTTGCTTTCATTTTTGCGTCCTTATTACTAGCTCAGCCTCTAGGTAAATTACTTAGGTTTCGTGCTTTCCGTCTAAAAAACTGCATCTATTGTATTGTCTATCTATTATTCATCAAATCAGAAAAATATGGAGAATGTTTGGAATACTCTTCAGAGATTCTTACTTGATTCAAACCTATCTATCATTCAACTCCCCCTGTGGAAAGGGATTCTATTCATTAGTATTATCACCCTTACAGTAGTATTTAAAGGAGTTTTTTGCGGTA
>JBFLZA010000222.1:0-12442 GCA_040756535.1 Cyanobacteriota bacterium | reverse complement strand
TTCGGGCAGAACGCCAAATCCACCAGGCAGCAGCGCAGAGGGTAATGTTTCCTAACACTGTCATTGAAGCTTGAAGGGTGACGATCCATTCTAATGATTCGGGGTTCTCGAAGAAGTGCCAAGTGCAGGCACACATGGCGCTCACAAGGGCGGGTAACATAGCGAAGGACAAAGCCCACCACGAGCGATCGCGTTTGACTTCGCCGTAAGTCCAAATTAACCAAATCGCGGCAATCCACTCAATAACGCTGGAGACGTGAATAATCCAAGTGGGAATTGAAAGGGCTTGCATACATTGAAGGGCTAACGACTAGACGTATTGTACCTTCAGCAATGATTAGAAAAGGGAAAAATCATCTTCGTTATAGTCGGCTAGCCGTTTAGCCACTACCTCTAATCTCTAATGTTTCCCTTTTCCAAGCTTGCTAGCAGCTTTTTTTGCCTCCTGCTCCTGCTCCTGCTGCTTGGAAACTTCTTTTTCCTCTCGCTCTCGCTGCTTGGCGGCTTCTTTCGCCTGATGTCCCACTGCTTTTGTCGGTGGCTCTTGTTCTGTGAGTGCTTCTTGGTTCAGCGTTGGTTCATTACCTGTCACTTGAGGATGGGGCTGGGGCTGACTGATTACTCCAACAGGTTGGGATGGGTTACTAGCAGATGGCGCAATTGGTACAGGATGCGGCTGGGGTGGACGAATTACTTCAACTGGTAGGGATGGGTTACTAGCAGGTGCCCCCATTGGTGCAGGATGGGGCTGAGGGGGACTAGCTACTCGAATAGTTCGGGATGGGTTACTAGCAGGTGCCCCCATTGGTGCAGGATGGGGCTGAGGGGGACTAGCTACTCGAATAGTTTGGGATGGGTTACTAGCAGGTGCCCCCATTGGTACAGGATGAGGCTGGGGGGGACTAACGACTCGAATCGGTTGGGGCACCTTACTAGTAGTAGGTGTGGTAGTGGGCTTGTCAGAGGGTGCCGACGATGTTGATGGTTGAGGTAGAGGAGTCTGGATCAGAGCAGGAGACTTTAATTCGCTCGATGTAGCTTTAGGGGGCGATTTTGGCTCAGAAGAAGCAGTACTATTTTGCGATTCATGCGGTAGGGATATACCTTGTTGAGCTTTGAGTAGAGCAGTCCCAAGTGACATTGCTGCAATAGTAGCGATCGCTCCTCCTAATCCCGGAAGCCAAAACCAATTAGAGCTTCGTTTTTTCAAACCTGGAGCCACTGCTAGAGTTTTCCCTGCCTGTGTCGCTGGAAGGGTTGCTGGTATGATTTGGGGTACAGACGGTGATGCCCGATGGAGACGTGTTACAGTTACTTCCTCTACAGCTTCGGACACTGAAACTGAGGAATTTGGCTGGCTGGAATGATGGTGGCGTGTTAGGGTTACTCCCTCTGGAGCTTTGGGTATACAAGCTAACTGGGGCAACAAAGATGGTGCAGTTGCTACAGTTGGTAAACTCTGCAAGGCTTCTAAGGCTTCTAACGCCGTTGGATAGCGAGTCCGGAAATCATAGCGCACCATGTGATCGAGAACCGCTGCTAGTTCTGGACTGACGTGAGTTGCGCGATCGCGCCAGTCAATCTCACCGGTTTGGCGATCGATACCGAGGTAAGTGGGAGACATCCCCGTCAGCGCTTGAATACCCATCATCCCAACAGCATAGACATCACTACTAAAGCGGGGATTTCCAGCTAACTGTTCATTGGGGATATAACCTTGGGTACCAATGGCAATCGTTTGTATCTTCCCTGTCTTGCTATTAAGCAACTGGGTACTGACTTGCTTGACAGCCCCAAAGTCAATCAGCACAATCTTACCGTCTTGTTGGCGACGGATCAGGTTGGCAGGCTTGATATCCCGGTGGATGACGTTTTGTTGATGGACAAATGTCAGCACTTGCAATATGTCTTGTGTCAATGCAACTACATTTGCCTCTGACCAAGGCTGACCCTCTACGACTTCTTGGGTCAACGTCTCTCCTGCAATGAATTCCTGAGCCAGATAAAACTCTTGACCATCCTCAAAGTGGGCAAGCAGGCGGGGAATTTGCTCGTGGTTACCCAGTTGGTACAGGACTTTCGCCTCCATGTCGAAGAGGCGTCTTGCCGTTTGCAAACTCTCAGAGTCCTTTAGTTGAGGCTTGAGCTGTTTGACCACGCATCGGGGATGACCTGGCAAGTGCAAGTCTTCGGCTAAAAACGTTTGACCAAACCCACCCTCTCCCAAGTGGTTGATTAGCTTATAGCGTCCGCCTAGAGGTTTTTCCAGGTGTGCCGACTGAAATGGATCAACAGGATTCAATGCCATTTAATAGATATCCTTGGCTATGAGAGCAGTCCTAACACTCAAGAGGTAACCGCAGCTTGAAGGGACATCGGCTCAAAAGTAAGATGACGTATTGCCGTGTTACGGCGAAGGTGATTTTCTACTACCTTTGAACGCTAGCAACTGTGTTGACATAGAAATCAGAATCTAGAGTTAGATTCAAATCCTTTTGTGGCTCAATAATAATCAGCTTGTCTTTGTCTTGTGGTTTGTTGTCACGAGCTTGGCCCATCAAAACACTGCTCAAAATATCACCCACATTTATTTGCTGCCCAGTAATCTTTGCTAGAACTGCTTGAGCGGCTACTGTCATCGCGGTGTTTTGCAAAGTACTTCCAATAACGTTAGTAGGTTGCTCAGCATTAATTAGTGCTGAACTGGCATTGATAGTGTTATAGGATTTATTCCCAATCATGAGTTTTTGAGCAACAAACTGACTCCCCTTAAAATCGTTACCGCTATAACGAGGAACCAGCTGACCCTCAATTTGGCTGTTCTTTGGAATCAAGACTTCTCCTTGAGAGTTCTTGATGTCATTAGCTACCATCAGAGTCATGTTGAGAGTTTCACCAGGAGTTACAACGACTCTTTGAGAAGGCGTATAACTCACATTGATTTTGCTACCTTTTGGCAATTTCTGTGTCAGTGATGGATTCTCGCTTGATGCACCACCAACAATGTAATTGGATGCAGATAACTGGCCATCAATCGGCGGTAATTCTCCTAAATTAGTCTTCGCTTGATAGATAAAAGCCGCAACATCAGCACGAGTCGCTACCTTATTGGGATTGAGGAAATTTACATTAGGATAGTTGACAACCAGATTTTTTGCCGTGGCAGCAGCTACCGGATCGACGGCGTATTGAGGAATCTCATTACTATCTCTATAGACATTCAAAACGGTCTGGGTATCACTGTTATTCTTCAGGTTCAGACCGTTGGCTAAAGATACTAATGCTTGAACTCTAGGGATTTTCTCCTGTGGGCGGAACATATTATTGGGGTAGCCTGACATAAAGCCGCTTGAATAGGCTTTTTCAATAGCTGGTGAAGCCCAGTATTTGTTGGGAACATCATTAAATTTACGCGACTCCCGAATGTCTTGGGAGCGGAAAGCAGCTTGAACAAGGGTAGCAAACTCGGCGCGAGTCACTGCTTGATTGGGCTTAAATGTTCCATCAGGAAATCCATTAACAATCTTGGCTTCGGCTAAAGCTTCAATGAAAGGACGAGCCCAGTGATTATTAACATCGGAGAAGGTTGCTGCATTGGCTGGCACAGAAATGACAAGAGGGGCGACAGTACTTGCTGTCATTCCAAAAAGCAACAGAGCAGCAGTACCTGAGGAAAAACCTGAAAAACGAAACATGATAAAATCCTTTACAACTCATCAGTTATGCCAATTGAATTAGACTTTATCTAGTTGATACTTTAATTGAGTCCAATTCCTGAAGCCCTAGGGCGCTAAAGGGCAATTCCTAATAATTTGATGAGGTAACTAATCAAAAGGTTCCTACTTAAGTCCTTGAAGGATTAAAGTTTTAAATAAGCATTTGTAAAACTCTGATAAACTTTAAAATTATCCGAAATACATGAGTTAATGTACTCGGATTGGAAGTTGCGTTTGATCTAAACTCCAAACTTTCTCCCTGTCGCAGAAATGTAAATCATGTGTATTCTGTCGATTGGAGACATTCACGGCTGGTTAGCCTGCTTGGATGTAATTAGCAACAGAGTGTAGCAAGCGAATCAAAATGCAAATTTACGCATGGCTGGGATTGACCAATTCGCCTCAGATCAACCGCCTAGCCTATCCCATCGCTGACGCGAAAGCTGGTACAGTTTTCGCATGAGTCAAATACAGGCAGTCTTGTGCGGATACTACGGGAAGGGCAATGGCGGCGATGAGGCATTGCTGGCTTCCCTGTTGCAAATGTTACCGGAGTCGGTGACGCCTCTGGTGCTTTCGGGCAACCCCGCCGAAACTCGGAAGCGCTATAGGGTTAAAGCGTGCGATCGCTTCTCTTTTTTCCAGGTGTTACGCGCACTACGCCAGTCTGATGCCTTCATCTGGGGCGGTGGGAGTTTAATTCAAGATGTTACTAGTGCGGTTAGCCCCCTCTACTATGCAGGCTTGATGGGATTAGCGCAAAAATTGGGCTTGAAAACCATTGCCTGGGCACAGGGAATTGGGCCAATTCAGCGGCAACTGACAAGGCGGGTAGCGCAGCAGTGCTTTGCAGGATGTACAGCAGTAAGCGTGCGCGATCGCGGTTCAGCCGCATTATTAAACGAGTGGAATATTCCCTTTATTCAAGCTCCTGATCCAGTATGGGCACTCGACGCCAAACCTGTTAAAGGTTTGTGGGACTTACCCGCACCGAGAGTGGCAGTAACATTGCGATCGCATCCCACCCTCACCCCTGAACGCCTCGCTAACCTCATCCAAGCTCTGATTCACTTTCAAAAAGCCACACAAACCTGTATTCTACTGATACCCTTCCAAGCTTCTCAAGACTTGAGCATTGCCGAATCCATTCAATCTCAACTCCCAGGCCCCAATCACCTTTTCCGGTTACAAGACCCTAGGGAATTGAAAGGAGTATTTAGGGGTGTAGAAATGGCAATTGGGATGCGCTACCACAGCCTAATTATGGCGGCGGCAGAAGAATGCCGTTGTTTTGCCCTCAGTTACGACCCCAAAGTTAGCCAACTCATGACCCAACTCAATTTACCCGGATGGGAATTAGCTCAGCTTCCCGATGACCCTAATCAAATCAGTCAAACTTGGCTAGAACACTATGCCAATGGCAACTCTCTCTCTCGCGATCAAATTCAGTCTTTAGTGGACCGAGCACTGATGCATCAAGACGTTTTGGCGCAAGCGTTTTCACCAGACTGCTGACCTACTAAAAGACAGCGTGCTACATGCGATTTAACTTAAGATTTGTGGTCTGGGGATTTTTGTGCATTACTTTTGAAGAGAGAGGGGTATGGTGATTTAAAGAGCCGCACCCTCGCCTCAAGCCAGGGCAAAGCATTTAACTCGAATTTTTTACACAGATACTTTCTCAAATAGGATGTTGATCCAAAGTAACTGAGTAGACTTCAATACGAGTTGGCTTGGAGAATATTCCAATTGCCCACGTCTTGCATTTGTGACCCTCTGGATGAAAAGCCATGAGTGAAGCTGATACCTCAAACAATCAATCCCTCCCTGAACCGACGGCCTCACTGGAGGACAGTACCACTAATGGGCCAGAGGCAAGCGGGACTTTAGAACAATCGCAGATTATTCACCTTCCCGAATTTGGGAATTGGCGGGATGCCGATCGCGAGTCGGAACCAGATCCGCCAACCGAATCCGATATTGATACAAATGTACCATTTAATTCTGAGATGGACGACCATTCCGTCCAGACGCCCTCAGAGCGGCAAAGCAACGACGCCGACTGGTTTGCTTTAGCACAAAAAATGCGCCAGCGCAATCGTCACTTGCATGAGCAAGTAATGGAGTTGCGGCAAGCCCTCAAGGATAAACAGGAGGCGTTACACCTTGAGCTAATGCGATCGCGCGACCAAGAGACCATTATTGCTCAACAAGCCGAGGAAATGAACACGGTTCAAGAGCAAATGGGCCGTCTGTTCCATGCTCTAGAATCTTCCCATCAAGCGGCTGTGCGCCAGCAAATTTTGATAGAAACCCTATCAGAGCAGTTACAAAGCTCCCAAGAACGAATTGCCCAACTTGAGCGAGAATGTGCTCTCACTCAGCACCGCTACAATGAGCAGTCCAACCAGCTCATACAAGCTGGCAATACCTGTCGAGAACTCAGAGATCGTCTGGTTCGGCAACAGCGCCAAACGTTGCAGTTCAAAGCAGCGCTGGAAAAATCACTGGAAATGACAAGTTCCAGCCATTCCATTGGACAACAGCCTCATGCTAAGGGAAGTACTCACCCATTTTTTATTCCCAAAACACAACCTATCCAGCCTTGGTCTGCCGATCCGGAGTTCCTCCAAGAACAATCGGATTTCGATTCACCCTCGAACCAATCAACACGTCTGGAACCGCTTGAAATATTTCCCCTTCAAACCGAACCTTTTGTAGGGACAAGCTCTGGAGATGAACTCTTGGAGCAGCCATTAGTGAATCCAGAGCCACCGATGGTAGACACATTGCAAAACCAAGAAGAAATTCATCGCATTTCAACAATAGATACGTCTGACCTAGCTCAAACAAGTGCCACGTCGAAAGAGGTAGAAGCCTCAGAGTTGGAATTGGAAGAGCAACTGCTTGCCGAAATGTCTTCCCTAGCGGAGGCATCTGGAATATGGGAGTCTCAGCCTGATTTAACTGATGTCCAAGCCCCTGTGACACCAGAGCTAGCACCTAACCCAGAGGAGCCTAACAGGCCAGGACTTTACCTGATAGGCACCCAGCAAGCTCACTTACCAGAGGATGTCTCAGAAGAGACTCAAGCAGGACTAGACATTGAGGAATACTGGGACGACTTGATCGACGATGAGCCAGAATCACCCACAGAAGTTATGCTTCCTCAATCGAACTGGCCGTCACCCGTGCTCTATCCTCTACGTCCGCCGAAAAAGCGCAAGTCATTAGCAGCGATTGACTTACCCACGTTTCCTCGATACCAGCCCTCTTGAAGTAGTTATCAGTTAACCGTTGCCATTGTTTACTGTTCACGAGTTCGTTGACAGGTCTATTCCTGCGAAACGTCAGTATGCTTGACCCAAGCTTCGTATAAGTCAGGGCGGCGATCGCACGTTCTCTGAATCTGTTGTTCTCTCCGCCAGCGCTCAATCTGGGCATGATTTCCCGATAACAACACATCGGGAACCTTCCATCCTCGAAACTGGGCCGGTCGCGTATATTGAGGATAATCGAGCAACCCGGCTTCAAAACTTTCTGCCTTCAACGACTCCACTTTACCCACCGTTCCGGGGAGCAACCGCACAACCCCATTAATCAGCGCCAAGGCTGGAATTTCCCCACAGGTTAAGACAAAATCACCCAAAGACACCTCACGCGTCACCAAATTGAGCACCCGCTCATCGACTCCTTCATAGTGCCCACAAATGACTACCAGTTGCTCGTAACCTGTTGCCAATTCTACAAATAGCGACTGCTTCATAGGTTGCCCCTGAGGCGTCATCAGGATTACTTCACGCTGGGGGAAAATCGGCAAAGACTCCACCGCCGCAAAAATCGGTTCGGGTTTCATCAACATCCCCACACCGCCCCCATAGGGTTCATCATCAACACGTCGATGTTTGTCGATCGCAAAATCGCGGGGATTGACAAAATAAACTTCAGCAATTTTTTTCGCTAGCGCTTTACCCAGTAGCCCTGAACTCAGGGGAGAAGTAAAGAAATCGGGAAACAGAGTAACAATATCAAATCGCACAGAAGATTAAGCCAGCTCGGAGAATCAGGACGTTAGGTAGCAAGTAGAACATTTGAGTTCGGTCATATGAGCCTTGACGCTCGTCACCCTTCTTGATCAGCATTCGCCCACCGCAGAAAATTTGAGCAGTAATGTCAAAGAATGATAAAGATAATGTTAAAGATATTATAAGAAATTGCTGATGTAATCTGGCATGATGCGTAGAAGAGTACGCTTAATAACGAGAGGATGCCTGTAGAACCAGGTTTTTTCATCAACTTGACAACTAAAGATTTAATTTGTTAATAGCCTTAAAGCCGAGACATTAATTGAGTGACGCTGACAAGAGTTCGGATGCAGTCGCTGAACCTGTTTGAGTTAGCTATATCTGGCTCTTGCAGTTGAGCGAGAGCCAAAAACCATATAAAGTGACAATTTTATTGACAGACAAAACAATAGCATTTGACACCACCTATGCCCAAAAGCGACATTATGCTGCAGTTAGAATCTCAATACCACGGAACTAGGATGCCTCAATCAACTAAAACCGCTATTTTGGTTATCGGCGGCGCTGAAGACAAGGTTCATGGACGAGAAATCCTGCATACGTTTTTTGGGCGTTCTGGCTCAGTTGATGCGCGAATTGCGATTATTCCCTCAGCGTCACGAGAACCTGCGATTATTGGCGAACGCTATGTGCGAATTTTTGAAGATATGGGAGCTAAGGAAATCCAGGTTCTCGATATTCGCGATCGCTCTCAAGCTGAAGACCCTCACGTACAGCAATATATAGAAGAATGTACTGGCGTCTTCTTAACCGGGGGCGATCAACTCCGCTTGTGTGGACTGCTAGCCGATACACCATTAATGGAAAAAGTGCGGCAGCGCGTGCAACAGGGTGAAATTACCCTAGCAGGTACAAGTGCTGGGGCAGCCGTAATGGGCCATCACATGATTGCTGGTGGCGGCAGCGGGGAATCACCGAACCGCTCCTTGGTGGACATGGCAACAGGGCTAGGAATTATACCCGAAATTATTGTGGATCAACATTTCCACAATCGGAATCGCATGGCGCGTCTGATGAGTGCTGTTGCCTCTCGTCCTGAACGTCTAGGAATCGGCATTGATGAAGATACCTGTGCCTTGTTTGAGAAAGATGGTGTGTTGCAGGTCATGGGTAAAGGAACTGTGACTATCATCGATCCAGCGGAACTATCTCATACCAACCATCCTGATGTCGGTGCGGCTGACCCGTTGAGCCTCCATAATCTGCGAGTTCATATTCTCAGTTATGGCGATCGCTATCATTTATACAAGCGTTGCCTGATTCAGCCTGATTGCTGAGGGCTTTCATCACCTTTTAGCCAATGAAACGGCAAGCCTACACTTACTCTAAGAGAAGTGTAGGTACTTCAGTATGATTCCCCACGAATTGGTGAACTACTAAGAGGAAAGTGGTATTAATCCAGATGTGCCAGTTGTTGTCTTCTTTCCAACTCAATTCCTATCTTTTAGGAGAAAACTGTTCATAGTGAACAGTTTGAGTGCTTTTTAAAGCTGGAAACTAGTTGACACTAAAAATCAAACATAGTGGCGGAAAATTGGAGGTATAAGTAAAGTCAGCTCCCCCGCCTATAGCGTGAGCTATAGACGAGGCTTGAAAAAGCCTATGTTGACCAGACTCAAATGAATCAGCTACCCACTAATCAGCAGCAGACCTATCGGCATCAAAGCCTAGAGTTGCGGTGGTATCCACTCCTACCGACTTCTTGTCGGCTGTCAATGAGGATTTTACTTAGTGAGATAGACGAAAATTTTCTTTATCCTGGTTTTTATGTAAACATCTACTGCTCTTTACAACGTTGATCTGGAATCTTAGCTCGGCAGATTCTGTTAGCGGAGCCTGATGCTCTCTGGCTGCTGTAAGGCAGCAAGAATATAACAGCTGACTTGAACCTCAATAAAAGGGGGGCAAGCCCCTAGCTCCCGAATAAAGATTCTGATACATCTTGCAGTTTGTAGCGATCGCGTTCTTGGTGTACTACCAAAGGCAATCGCCCTTACCTGAAAAAAGCGCATCTGCCTCAACCGGAGCAGTGCCCTAGAGGGCAATAAAAGCAAGCCGAGTATTAGTAATACAGGCACATTTTTGATAATTGCTTCTTTAGGCAACATTTCCTATTTTTTGTGAATCACCACCCTCAAAAGTTGCTATGAGAATTCTGAAAATCCAGACGTTACGCGGTCCCAATTACTGGAGCATTCGACGCCACAAACTAGTCGTCATGCGTCTTGATTTAGAGGAGCTGGCGGAAAAACCCTCCAACGAAATTTCTGGCTTCTACGAGGGATTAGTAGCTGTACTCCCTAGTTTGGAAGAACACTGTTGTTCCCCTGGAGTTCGGGGTGGTTTCCTCAGTCGCGTTGCCCAAGGCACGATGATGGGACACATCATTGAACACGTTGCCCTGGAGCTGCAAGAATTGGTAGGGATGCGAGTTGGATTTGGTCGCACACGGGAGACATCAACACCGGGCGTCTATCAGGTTGTGATTGAGTACCTTGATGAACAAGCAGGTCGCTATGCAGCACGAGCAGCCGTGCGAGTGTGCCAAAGCATTATAGATACTGGAACCTACCCTCAGAGCGAATTAGAACAAGACCTCAAAGACTTGCGGGACCTCGCTCGCGATGCAGCTTTAGGGCCAAGTACAGAAACGATCGTTAAAGAAGCGGAAGCCAGAGATATGCCCTGGATACAGTTGTCAGCCAGAGCGATGCTGCAACTGGGCTATGGCGTCCACCAAAAGCGAATTCAGGCAACCTTAAGCGACTTTTCGGGAATTTTAGCGGTTGAATTAGCCTGCGATAAAGAAGGCACCAAACAAATTCTGCGGGATGCAGGTGTGCCAGTGCCCCAAGGTACAGTGATTAATTACCTGGATGAACTAGAAAGTGCGATCGAAGAGGTAGGAGGTTATCCAATTGTAATTAAGCCCTTGGATGGCAATCACGGACGAGGCATCACGATTGATATTAATCATTGGGATGAGGCAGAAAAAGCCTATGACGTTGCCAGAGCAATCTCGCGAGGAGTCATTATTGAACGCTACTATCGCGGTCGCGATCACCGGATTTTAGTTATCAATGGCAAAGTTGTGGCAGTAGCGGAGCGAGTTCCCGCTCATGTTGTTGGGGATGGCAAGTCCACGGTTCAAGAACTCATTGATGAAACCAATCGCGACCCCAGTCGCGGCGAGGGGCACGATAATGTTCTCACCAAAATTACGGTAGACCGCAACAGTGTGAGTCTCTTGCAGCGGCAGGGATACACCCTCGATACCGTACTCGACCCTGGGGAAGTCTGTTACTTACGAGCAACGGCTAATCTGAGTACAGGTGGCATTGCCGTAGACCGTACCGATGACATCCACCCGGAAAATGTCTGGCTGGCGCAGCGAGTTGCCAAAATTATCGGTCTGGATATTGCCGGAATTGATGTGGTGACAGCGGATATCACCAAGCCACTGCAGGAAGTAGACGGAGTAATTGTGGAAGTCAATGCTGCTCCTGGCTTCCGTATGCATGTCTGTCCCAGCGTGGGTCTACCTCGGAATGTTGCCGCCCCTGTCCTGGATATGTTGTTTCCTAATGGGAGTACGGGTCGTATTCCGATCATTTCCATCACGGGGACAAACGGAAAAACAACCACTACCCGCTTGATTGCTCACATTTATCGGCAAACCGGACGGGTTGTCGGCTATACCACCACCGATGGAATTTACATTGACGACCATTTGGTGCAAAAGGGCGACACCACGGGGCCGCAAAGTGCTCAAGTTATCTTGAAAGACCCTACAGTCGAGGTTGCTGTACTGGAAACGGCAAGGGGGGGAATTCTTCGTTCCGGCTTGGCGTTTGATAAATGTGATGTTGGCGTTGTTTTGAATGTCGCGGCTGACCACTTGGGAATCGGAGACATTGACACAATTGAACAATTGGCTCACCTCAAGAGTGTTGTGGCAGAAACTGTCAGAATTAATGGTTACGCCGTTCTTAACGCCGATGATCCCCTGGTGGCAGCAATGGCAGAACGAGTGAGAGGTCAAGTGGCTTATTTCGCCATGAACCCAGAAAATGAGCTGGTGAAAACTCACACTAGCAAAGGGGGTTTGGCAGCGGTGTATGAGAATGGGTTCCTATCAATTCTCAAAGGCGATTGGACGCTCAGGATCGATCAGGCTGTGAATGTGCCAGTGACCATGGGGGGACGCGCTCCCTTTATGATTGCGAATGCTTTAGCGGCAAGTCTGGCAGCTTTTGCTCAAGGTGTTCCGATTGAGGCGATTCGAGCGGCACTGACGACATTCCGAGCCTCTGTGAGTCAGACCCCAGGACGGATGAATTTGTTTAATCTCGGTCGCTATCACGCTCTTGTGGATTATGCTCACAACCCTGCCAGTTATGAGGCAGTGGGAAGTTTTGTCCGCAATTGGCCCGGAGAGCGGATTGGCGTGGTTGGGGGGCCGGGAGATCGCCGTGACGAAGACTTCATTGAACTTGGAAAACTCGCGGCGAGAATCTTTGACCGAATTATTATCAAAGAAGATGATGACCTGCGAGGGCGTTCCAGTGGTGATGCCTCAGAGTTAATCTGTAAAGGTATCATCCAAGAAAAACCCGATTCTCAGTATCAAGTTATCCTCAA
>JBFLZA010000221.1:0-12451 GCA_040756535.1 Cyanobacteriota bacterium | reverse complement strand
CTTCAACAGTGGCTTGCGATGCTAAGCCCGTCAAGTCATCTGTTGTTTTCACTGTTGATTCTTGGGGGCTAGCTCCTTGGTTCTCAAGGGGTTCATCTGTCGGCTGTAAAGTACTATCTGGTTGCTTTTCTTCGTCGATCATGCTCTACTCATCCCCACTTAAAAGACTGCTAGTATCTGCGAGTTCTTTTTTCTTTTTTTTCACTAGCAACCTGATTTCCTGCACGTTTTTTTAGCTACAGCGCTCAAAGAGATGCTAAACATCTGTGAGAACTCTCAACTTTATTCTCCAAGAGCCTGGTGAATTCAGGCAGAGTTTCGCCTCTTTTCCCTATACGGCTCTAGGGGAATTACCAGTCCTGATGATGCCAGACGTTCTTGCCCACCTCCCATCTACTCGCTGTACTACCCTCGCGCTTCTAACCCAATGTAACATCCTTGGGGTTCCTCTTGGCTCTGTTTTTCCTGAATCGGTATAACAAATTGAGCCAAAACTGGCGCTGTGATTTTTGACAAAATGTCTTGTGGGAGCAGTGCAAACGCGAGTTAGTAAAAGCTATTATCAGAGTATTCTACATGAATAAATCCGTTAGCCCTCAATTCTACCATCTTAATCAAGTTCAGGTTATCTAATGGAAACTGGCATTTTATTATCACGATATTTCTAAACAAAGCACGTTGGCATCCGACTTGACTCACAAAGATCAAGCTCTTCCCTACAGGTACTACAGCGTAACCTCCTTAGGGAATGGGCTGCTTTCTCCGTTGCTAGAGTCATCTATCAGGAGACTTTGTTGTCGCTCCATTACCTGCTTCTCACACCAAAACTTAAACGCCGGCTTTTGAGAAGGATTTGTGAGAGCGGGAAGAATTTGTAATCTTAAGGAAAGACCCTTAGCCGCTATGACTCAATCCTCATCCCAACGACGTGCCCTGATCGTCCGCAACGAGGTTTCACCCTTTGGCAAATCACTGATTGCATCTGGTTACGTTGACACTGACCAGATGCAGAATGCGTTGGTGGAATCTCGCAAGTCGGGAAGACCCATAACGGAAATTCTCGAATCCATGACGGGGCGTCAGCTCTCCCCTGATCTACTGCGCCAATACAAGAAACAGCAGTTATTTGAACTAAAAGTCCTTTACGGGGTTGAGTCTCTTGATCCGGAACTTAATGAAATTTCCAGCCACCAAGTAGGTCAACTGATCGACTCACTGCTCCCTATCGATATCTGCCGTCGTTATCGTTTAGTCCCCATATCGAAGACCGAAACACAGCCTCCATCGGTCTTGGTCGCTATGGTTGATCCTGACAATTTGGACGCTCAAGACGATCTTAACCGCATTTTGCGACCTCAGGGAATTACACTGCAACGGATGGTCATTACTCAAGAAGACTATCAGCAGCTCATTTCCAAGTATCTTGACGAAAAACTGGCCCACCAAAAGCTGCTGGAACAAGAAAAAGCAGTAGACATCAAACAAGACCTACAGAATATAGACAACCTCGATACTTTGTCGGATGCACCCGATGAAGTTGAAGAAGTCGATTTAAAAGGTGAAATAGATGCGCCCGTAATCAATCTAGTCAACCGAATCCTTGCCAAGGGTCTACAAGAGGGAGTTTCTGACATTCACGTTGAACCGCAGGAAAACGATTTACGCATCCGCTTTCGTAAAGACGGAGTACTGCGCCAAGCGTTTGATTCCGTACCAAAGAAGGTTTCACCAGCTGTTGCGGCTCGCTTCAAAATTATGGCAGAGCTGGACATTGCGGAACGACGGCTGCCTCAAGACGGTAAAATTCGGCGGATGTACCAGGGGCGCAAAGTTGACTTTCGAGTCAGTACTTTGCCCAGCCGTTATGGCGAGAAAATTGTCCTGCGAATTCTGGATAACGAGCAAACCCAACTGGGATTGGATAAGTTGATTACAGACCAAGATACGCTTGCCATGGTTCGGGAAATGGCAAACCGTCCTTTTGGGCTAATCTTGGTCACTGGGCCTACAGGATCGGGGAAATCAACAACCTTATACTCAATTTTGGCAGAACGGAATGAACCTGGGGTAAATATCAGTACAGCAGAAGACCCGATTGAGTATTCCTTAGGGGGGATTACTCAGGTTCAGGTATTGCGGGAAAAAGGAATGGACTTTGCCTCAATCTTACGGTCTTTTCTACGACAAGACCCGGACATCATTCTGGTTGGTGAGACGCGAGATAAAGAAACAGCCAAAACAGCGATTGAAGCGGCTCTAACAGGTCACTTGGTGTTAACGACGTTGCATACCAACGACGCCGCAGGCGCGATCGCCCGACTAGACGAAATGGGTGTTGAACCCTTCATGGTTTCTGGGTCACTGATTGGGATTTTGGCACAACGCTTGATGCGGCGTGTTTGCACCGATTGTCGCATTTCTTACATGCCGACCCGTGACGAACTGGCTCGATTTGGTCTATCGACCTCCAGAGAAGGAGAAGTGATTTTATATCAAGCCAATACTTTGCGACCTGATGAAATCAGCGAAGCAAGAGAGCGAGGTGCGCTCTGCCAAAAATGTAATGGTGTCGGTTACAAGGGACGTGTGGGTGTCTATGAAGTCATGCGTGTCACTGAGCGGCTACAAACCTTAATCACCGAACGTGCACCCACAGAGCGGGTTAAGGAAGCCGCTGTAGAAGAGGGGATGATTACCTTATTATCCTATAGCTTAAACCTGGTGCAGGAAGGCTACACCACTCTAGAAGAAGTAGAACGTGTGACCTTTACTGATTCAGGTTTAGAAGCCGAACTCAAAGCAAAACGCAAGAGCTCCCTGACCTGTCGGACTTGTAGTGCTGAATTACAACCGGAGTGGCTAGACTGCCCCTACTGCATGACCGCTCGATTTCAAGACTAAATAGAATGTTGTTAGTGATTCGCTTTTAGTTTTTTGACTTGGTGTTTCAACTAACAACTAACAACCAATAATCAAACAACTAACAACTTCAAAGGAGACAGCGCAATGGCGATGGAACTGATGATTGAAGACTTGATGGAGCAGCTGATTGAAATGGGCGGGTCAGACATGCACCTTCAAGCGGGTGCCCCCGTTTACTTCCGAATTAGCGGAAAACTTCAACCCATTAACGAAGATCCGCTGACTCCTCACGAGTGCCAGAAGCTAATTTTTAGTATGCTCAATAACACTCAGCGTAAGGAGTTGGAGCAGAACTGGGAATTGGATTGTTCCTATGGGGTCAAGGGATTGGCTCGCTTCCGCGTCAATGTCTACAAAGAGCGGGGTTACTATGCGGCTTGTTTGAGGGCGCTGTCTTCCAAGATTCCTAACTTTGACCAGTTAGGTTTGCCCGATGTGGTTCGAGAAATGAGTGAAAGACCCAGGGGATTGGTATTGGTAACAGGGCCAACGGGTTCTGGTAAAACCACTACCCTGGCAGCAATGGTTGACTTGATTAATCGGACGCGCCCCGAACACATCCTGACGGTTGAAGATCCTATTGAATACGTTTATCCAAACATTAAAAGCTTAATTCACCAGCGTCAAAAGGGTGAAGATACGAAAAGCTTTGCTAATGCTTTGAAAGCAGCATTGCGGGAAGACCCGGATGTGATTTTGGTGGGAGAAATGCGGGATTTGGAGACTATTTCTCTAGCTATCTCCGCTGCTGAAACAGGCCACTTGGTGATGGGTACGCTGCATACTAGCTCAGCCGCTTCGACAATCAACCGGATTATCGACGTGTTCCCCCCAGAACAGCAACAGCAAATCAATGCTCAGCTTTCTAACTCCTTAATTGCTGTCTTTAGCCAAACCCTAGTGCCGAAGAAAAACCCGAAACCGGGTGAGTTTGGTCGGATAATGGCTCAGGAAATCATGATCGTAACGCCAGCGATCGCTAACTTGATTCGAGAAGGAAAAGTGGCTCAAATTTACTCCGCTATCCAAACAGGATCGAAAATGGGAATGCAGACGATGGAACAGGCTTTAGCTCATTTAGTTAAAGCAGGTGTTATCAGCTTTGAGGTGGCAGCATCCAAGAGTTCCAAACCCGAAGAGATGCAACGTATTATTTCCGGTGCTGGAGGAATGGGTAATATACCTGCTGCTAAGGTAGGTACTAAAGTGGGTCGCTAAGTTCTCCTTCTCAAGAGATTGATTGTTTGGGGGCTTTTAGCCCCCAGAGTCGTCCAAAATCTTAAGAATTGAAACAATTGCAGAAGTTATAAAGCCGTTACTTACTAATTCAGAGGACTTACGCATTCGTTCCATAATTTCGAGTATTTTAACCCCAGAAAATTTCTCTAAACCCTTTGAAAAGGGTGAGCTGTGTGTAAGTCCAGCCATCAGATGCTTTTCCTGTTATCTAGACACAAACTATGCCTACTTTCATTGCAGAGGTTCGGGACTTAAGAGGCAATGCCAAACGAGAAAAAGTCGAAGCGACTTCTCCCGAACAAGCTCGTGCCATGCTTCAAAATAAATATGCTTCTGTTGGAGCTGTGAAGAAAGCTTTCAATCTTGACTTTGATTTCGAGGAACTGAATGCCAAATTTAGCACGCTCACGATCAAAGATAAAGCGGTGTTTTCACGCCAATTTGCAGCTATGGTCAACGCTGGCGTGGCTATGGTGCGATGCCTTGGCGTTTTATCGGAGCAGTGCCCCAATCCTAAGCTGAAAAAGGCACTCATTCATATCAGTGGCGAGGTACAGCAAGGCACCAGTCTCTCTGACTCCATGCGTAAGCACCCCGATTGCTTTGATACTTTATACGTCAGTATGGTACAAGCGGGTGAGGTTGGTGGTGTTCTTGACGAAGTTCTCAACCGATTAGCCAAACTCCTTGAAGATATGGCACGGCTGAAAAACCAAGTCAAATCAGCTATGGCTTACCCCACAGTCGTCGGAGTTTTAGCGATCATTATCTTTTTTGGGATGACGGTATTTCTGATCCCGGTCTTTGCGGCGATTTTTGAGGAACTACAGGTAGAACTACCAGCGATAACCCAATTTATGGTTGATTTGAGCAATCTGCTCAGAAGTTGGCAAATTATTATCCCGATTGGGATTATTATCGCTACCGTCGTTGCCTTTAGGTGGTACTACAAAACGCCGATTGGTCGAGTACAAATTGATGGCTTTTTCTTGAAAATGCCGCTATTTGGTGATTTGAATCAAAAATCAGCGGTTGCTCGTTTTTGCCGGATTTTTGGGACATTAACTCGTTCGGGGGTACCCATCCTTAATTCCTTAGATATTGTCCGAGATACGTCAGGAAACCAGGTCATCGCCAACACGATAGAATCAGCGAAGTTCGAGATTCAGCAAGGTGGGATGATCAGCCTTGCCTTGCAAAGAGAGGGAGTCTTTCCGATGCTGGCGATTCAGATGATCAGTATCGGTGAAGAGACAGGGGAGTTAGATTCCATGATGATGAAAGTCGCTGATTTTTATGAAGATGAGGTGGAGCAAGCCGTTAAAGCTCTCACCAGTCTTATAGAACCCATAATGATGGTTCTTCTTGCTGGAATGGTGGCAGTAATTCTGCTTTCAATGTATCTGCCTCTGTTCAAGCTGTACGATGCTCTGGGCTAGTAGTCAAAGCGCTCAGCAGCAAGAGGAGAAAATTCTTAAGTTACCAAATTACTGAATGGTTTTCACCACAGAGGGTTGACAACGTAGCTTCACAGGCTTAGGGACGTTGTAGCCCTCTACTTTTTTCACAGCAATCCCCCTGTTTAGTCTCGCTAAACTGTTAATAACATTGAGGTAATTGCTGTAACCAATACCCTAAAAAAATGCCTATTAAACAATCTGATTACGAAGCTAGCTTGGCTGAGTATAGCCATCATGAGGGAGCGATCGCGCTCCTCAAGAAATATCGGCCATACTTGGAAATGATTCCCAGTATGCGCCGACCTGATGAAAGCGTGATTACGATTCCCCTACCCATTGTCCGGATTCGCAATCCTAAACCAAGACTTGGAGAAAATAATATTGGCTTTACAGCATTGGAAGGAGCTGTTTGCCTACCCTGCGATGTTGCCATTTTGATGTGCGATCCAGAATGGAAAATCAAAATGGGAGTTGAGATTTTTGTATTTATACATCGCCCCCAAGAGGATTTTTCTCAACTACTCAGTCGCTGGCGTCAGACACAAGTGATGCTAGACAAAGATTATGAATGGTTGATGCCTCCCCGCCATCAACATATCCTCAGCGAAGGGAATGACCGCATTTATCCCTTATTCGTTGTGTTTCCAGAAACCCCCCAACGTATTCAGCGAGGGCTGCTAGGAGGGTGTCTGCCTTTTGTGATAGAAGTACCAGAGGTTTTAGTAGAGGAGAACTCAGAAACGTTATCTCATGAGAGTCCACCTGCCTAAAAGGGTTGCAAGGAAAGCAGGTTGAAAGTTCAAACCTTCAACCTTTGAACTGACGCTTCGGCAAGCCCAGGAAAGCGTCTACAACCTTCAACTCTTTCATTGGACAAATTGCGGCATCACTTCAGCGGCGGTAAACAGACCATAAATGCCTCGTTGATGCAATGACACACCTGCTTTGAGATAACCGAAAGCTGGGCCACAGACATTGGCTGCCATACTGGTTTCATCACCTAAAGTAAACGTATGAGTTGAAATCTTGCCCTCAAAAGTACGACCTGTTACTTGCACATTAGTGCTGAGGGGTTTTTTGGGATTGCGGGTATCAACAACGCCCCCTACTGTAACGCGATCGCGCGAGCAAATCCCAGCCAGTTCTAACATCACATCATCAGCATGTTCCATGTTTTCTAGCTGTAGAATGCCATTAGTCTGATCGAGTAAAGCTTCTACTTCAGCATCACTCATGTTCCTAGCACGTTCCACGCTGTAACCAGGGAGGTGGGCAATGTCTTCTCGAATAGTTGCCCGATAAGCGTCCCAGTTAGCAATTCCAACCCCGAACGTGATTTTTACACTGTGAATTTCCGCATAACTTTGAGCAGCTAAAGCGGCGGCGGCCGTCAGTAGCCCTGGTGTTGCACCACAACCACTCATGTAAGTAATTCCTGCCGCTTGTAGCTCTTGTCGTAGTTCTAGCAACTGCTCAACAGCACTTGTGCGCTTAAGGGCATCCACCAAAACCCCCCGCCAACCCGCTTGAATAAATTGCCGTGCTACCGATGCCATAAAAGTATTGGGTAAGTTCGGCAATGCTAGGAAATACCCATCAACAGAAGCTTTTTCGACTAACTCTTGAATGCTGTGGTTGCTAAGTGTGCCCACTGGTTCTAAATAGCCTACTGAACCTTGAGCGTGATAAATCGCGATACTTTGATCAGGGTTTAAACCAGCAGCATCGTAGGCATAACCCTTTTGATCGGCGGCAGCTACCCAAAGCATTTCACGCTTGGGAGCAAGAACTCTGGCGGCAGCTTGCCCCAAACCTCCGAAGCCCAGAACACCTACTCGCACAGGTGTCATTACTTTTGAATCAGTCGTTTTAGCGGTAGTTGGACTTGTTCCTTGCTTTTCACTCATCGTGCCTGACATAGATATGAAACCGACTTTAATTATCTGGGTTCACTGGCTCCATAGATCAGCCTGAAGACACAAGTCAGCTCTAATTTATCTATGTATATTTTTGTTAAAGTCCTCTTCTCTTGCAAACTCCGCTGCTTGACGGCTATCCAAACATACGCGAAACTTAACTAAAAAATAGAGTATTCCACTAGTAAAATATTAAGGATTGTTGAAAAATGAGTAGTAGTGATGCGGTTGCTCAATGTTGATTGAGCAGAAATTAGCGAAGTGCAATGGGTAGTCTCACTAGTTAAAAGACCTCACTAGCTGTCCTTAATCACTGCTCCCGCCAAGAATTGAGGTCTTACCTATCATTTTGTCATGAGCATGGAAACTTTAGAGTTTATCATTTATCCGGACGGTAGAGTCCAAGAAAAAGTCACTGGCATTATAGGAACCTCTTGTGCAGAGGTAACAGCAGCGATTGAAGCTCAGTTAGGACGAGTCATCTCTCAGGAGCAAACCTCAGAGTACTTCGCCCAAAAGCTGACTCAGTCAACAACAGCAACGGCTCACTCGACTTGGGGCGATTGGTAAACTTTTTTGTCAAATCTAGCTAGTTCTTTTACAAACAGCCATGTCACATTTCAGCAACATAAAAACACAAATCCGTAATCTCACTTCTTTACAAGCCGCTTTATCCGAACTCGGCGTTGAGTGGAAATCTGGCCCTCACTCCGTTCGAGGCTATAAGGGTCAAACCCTTACCGCCGAAGTGGTCATTGAACAAGAGAATGACTATGATATCGGCTTTAGCTGGAATGGCAAAGAATACGAACTCGTTGCGGACTTGCAGTACTGGAAGCAGCCTTGGTCGGTGGATGGTTTCCTGAATCGGGTGACGCAGGGTTATGCCTACCATACAGTAATGCAGGAAACCGCTAAGCAGGGTTTTCAAGTTGCCGAGCAGCAAAAGAATGAAGATGGTTCCATCCGTCTAGTTGTCCAACGCTGGAGTGCGTAATGTCTGATTCCTCACCGACACCGGGGCGATCGGGTTTTGAACCAGAACTTGGCGGTATCTTTCGAGATACACCAGAACGATCGGGTTTTGAACCAGAACTTGGCGGTGCTTTACGGCAGAAGGGTGTTTATGTTGATGAAATTACCTGCATTGGCTGTAAGCACTGTGCTCATGTTGCTCGGAACACCTTTTACATCGAGCCGGATTATGGTCGTTCGCGTGTAAGTCGGCAAGATGGTGACTCAGAAGAAGTGATTCAAGAAGCGATCGATACCTGCCCCGTAGATTGCATTCACTGGGTCGATTACACTGAGCTAAAGCACCTTGAACAAGAGCGGCAGTATCAGGTAATTCCGCCGGTTGTCGGTTATCCTCTTGACCCTAGTATTGTCGCCATTCATAATCGGCGCAAGAAGCTAGATAAGCAGCGCAAAAGTAAAAAAGGTCATTACTGATTTATACAAAACCTAGGCTGTTTGATATAGCCTCTCACGCAAACAATCCTCGATCGCTGACTGCCATCGGGGATTTTATTTGAGTGGGTGGTGTTCGGTGAGGAGTTTTTCCACTCTCGCTTCATCGATTCTTGCCGTTATTCTCTTCGCTTCATGCATATCTCTAGTGGTTTTTGCCACGCTAAATGTAGAGCCAACTGTAAACGCTAAACCCATGCCCATGTAGCCTTTTACCCAGCTATCTACAGGGAGGTAGAGAATACCAAAGGTTGTGGCGGAAATGGCAATAACAAAAGAAGCCCAAGCTTGAACAACCCAACCTGTACTATGTATCTCACTCGGAGCGGCCGATTTCATAGTCCCTGTCCCTCCACTAAAATTACTGAGAATTTATAGTTGTATCATATTAATTTCTCTCTAGGGACAGAGGAACTAATGGACAGTTTTTTCAACTAGCACAGGAACCTATTTACAGGTGTTGGCGTCAGCCCCTTCGGGCAGGGGAAAGGGGAAAGGTAAAGGGAACCCCATCCCATAAGAGTTTGAACGATAATGGTAGTGCAGACTGGAGGTAAAACAGCTTATAACTGTTTGAGCGATCGCAAAAAATTTCGGTTCCACGATACAGAATTAACGCTGAGGCGAAGCTTCAGCCGAGGGACGCCAATCGCCATTATCAGGCATCGTCTCTACCGTACCATCCGGGGAAAGAATCACACGAACGGGTGGATTAGCGCCTCCTTCTAGGGCAGATACAAACGGTTTACCGGGCAAAGGTAACAGCGAAGGAACATCTGCTCGCTCTAGATAATCTGTGGCTGCTTTTCCTAGAGGAACCCTGCGTTGAATTGAACCATCCGCATTGAGGAACAATACATATTCTAGCGCTTGTGTCAAGCCTGAAGGGGGTTGCCAGCGCTGCTGTAAATAGTTTCTGACCTTGCCAACCTGAGGGTTGTTATTGTCAAACAGGCGACTCTTATCGTCACTCGTTGGCGCTGGTTCTAACTGGTTTACTTCTGCTAACGGGGAGGTTCCAGGGGCATCAGAAGAAGAAGCAGGCTTGAGAGATGGCAAGTTTGGTAAAGGCGGAGGCGTTACCTGTACGGCCGGTTTACTTGCTTGTGTTGGAGCGCTTTCAGGGGAGGAAGAAGAACTGTCCCTCTTAGCTGTTGTAGAGCTAGAAGAAGCTGTAGAACCAGAAGAAGCTGTAGAACCAGAAGAAGCTGTAGAACCAGAAGAAGCTGTAGAACCAGAAGAAGCTGTAGAACCAGAAACTTTAGGACTAGGGCGAGAGGCAACCGTACTAGGAACAGAAGTGCGACCCGGAAAAGAAGTGGGAATAGGACGCTTTGGTGTGGCAGTTTCAGGCTCAGAAACTGGGTTGACAGGGATAGTTGTTATTGTGCGTTGTCTATCTGCTGGTGAATTGAGTGTCGCGGGAGTGGGTGGGATAGTTACAGGAGCAGGTGGCGGTAAGATGGGTGCAGGAGATAGAGAAGGCGGCACCGCTGGTGTTGGCAGAGGAGAGATCGATTCAGTTGGTACGGGTGGAACTTGAGAGAGGAGGGGAGTCGGGCTGGCCTGTTGATTTGCTGTTGGAGTTGGTGCAGCCGCTTGCTGTTGAGTTTTAGGTTGATCAAAGTATTTAACCGCTGCCGTTGTCACTCCCACTGTCACCAGCACAGCAGCCGCTGTACGTGTCCAAGCTGGTGGTGCTTTCTTCCCACTGAGGAGATTGAGCTTCGGTAATGCCACCTCCTCAGCCGCATATTCATCCAGCGCCGTTGCTAAATCAAATAGTTGTGTAACACTTAAGTTCACAACCGATCCAGATTCCTCGTTAGCCAAGTGACCGAGAAATAAGTTATGGGCTACTAAGCCTTTGGGTTCCAGGTAGATATCCTGAGCAAGAGTTCGGGGTTTAAGAGATCTCTGTTTAGGGTCGAACTCCAGCCTGGAAACTGAATCTGAGTCGTCCAACTCACCTGGTTTTTGGTTCGATGCGTGAGGTGCGATCGCATCGGTTTGAGCAATACTAGGGGAGGATGAAACGAGTAAATCCCAGTCGTGGTTTTGATCGGAGCTTAAGCCAGTTGTTCTAGTCGAGGACTGAAGAGTCAGTGGCAGGTGTGTAGAGGACGAGTTGAGGAAATCTTGTACATAGCTATTAACAACATCACACAACGTTTCTAGCCCATCTGCGTCACCTTTAATAGTGACTCGTTTTTCATCGGGTTGCCGTGGGTCATCAAAACGCAGCTCAAAGCGCACATCCTTGAGTACCGATTTCCCGACCAATCGCGATAAAGCCGAGGTTTTTGCCGCAATTTCCAGAGTGCAAGTTGGGGGAGTATAGCGTCTTAGGATCGAATTTGATAGAGGCATGAGATTAACCAAATTTTGAGGTTTGAGTTAGGGGCAGCAGTCTCAATGGAAAGCCAGCTAAAGGGTTGAAGGGTTTTCATTCCCTATCTATTTGGCTGACGAAGAGTTTGCTTACTCGCTAACGCTGGCTCTTGGGGAGCCGATCCGAACAGAGCTATCGGAATCTAGGGATTTCTAATCCAAAATGGTATAACTCTTGGCTCCTCACTTTTAGGGGCTAGAAGAGTTCAGTCTCGCGCTCGATCCAGCAATGCTAGCCAGAGACGTCGGTGACCGTTGGGGCCGCTATAAAACAGCAGATCGATTAGCAGTTTAAGGGCCAGTTGAGTCAACCGATCAGGCGATACATTTTCTCCTTGCTCCATGCGCTCCTGGTAAGTGTTGCTAAAGGTATCAAGATAATCTCCTAATAGAGCCGCGTGATGGGGTTCATTGTTTTGTTCTGCCATCTGTTCAAGGAGAGCAACAGCCCGACGGATTAACTCCTGCTGCTGTTTCGCCAAGTAACAGATGATCAAAACCAGCGATCGCGCCTCTTCCACATCTAGCTTTTTCCGACCTCCTGAACTTTTACGTAAAGGGTTGGACTGCCGCAGACGCCATAGACTCACCCGATCCGACACCATTGACTCTAAATTCAAGTCGGCTGCCGCTTGGAGCATTGCCTCAGAACCAATGCCTGCTAAGGCTTCTAATACCAATAACAGTAGATCTAGCTGAGTTTTGATATTATCCAACGCCAGTGGGTCTGGCGTTTGAGCTAGAGGCAAATCCTCCCAGGGGGGAGCCGGTGGTGGCGTCTTTGCGGTAGAGCGCATAGCTTTAGAGTAGTTGACCAATTTAGTGGGCCCAGAGCAGTTACCAATCTTGAAACACGACTACCAGAGTTTACGGCAAGTTTCCAGTCGTATAGTGATAGTTTTAAAAGTTTTGGCGTTTAATTTAAAAATTCTTAACTAAGGGTTGGGAAAGGGTTGAAGGTGGGAAGGTTGATAGAGACGTTTGCTCGCGAGAGCACCATGCTAGACTTCGTCTCGCTACGAAGAGCGCAAACCGCCGGAACGTCTCTACAAG
>JBFLZA010000220.1:0-12456 GCA_040756535.1 Cyanobacteriota bacterium | reverse complement strand
GACCCACGCTATTGGGATTAATGCCATGGTGCATGTAGAAGTGGCTATCCTCCATCGCGAGTACTGCTCGCTTGAGAACAGGACTGATTTGGTTTAATTTGACCACTTCGCGATTGGCTTCACCGTGGAGACTAGCCAGTTCTTTCCCCTTAATGTCATAGATATAGGTGGTTTCTGAGGGCACGTAGCCCCTTAAAACTCTGACATCTGGAAGATTGCGAAAGCTAGTCGCCAAGCCAACTAACCCACCAGCCACGACTGAGCTAGTTAGCATTGTGATGCCGAGGATGGTTCCACCTGCTACCTGAGCGGCTCCTTGTACAAAGTGGAAAGGGGATGATGAGCCTCTGGTATCTTGTTTTTGTTGAACAGTGCTAGATGACACGGCGATTTCACTTCCTCACTCAAAAAAAACTGAACACACAAGCGCAAGCAACTTCGTATCAATACTTTCTATAGATGATTACAGAAATTTATAGCAACAGCAGGATTACAGATCCGCTAAGTTTCAAAAAAAAACATTGACGCATTGCCAACTTCCACCTTGATACTCAAGTGGTAAAGCCCTATAAGTGTGATCGCAATCTTTGGGTTGAGTCCCCCCCAAAACATCAGGAGTGTCAGTTGTACGAACAATTTCTGCTGCTCTTGTTACTCTCGAAGAGAGGGTATCGAATAACCCCTGCCGCTTGTGCAGCTTTTGAACTAGCGTGTGGCATTGGCTAAATGTAAGCATCGCTTCATCACTAATAATAGGTGCATCCTGGGATAATGGTTAACTGCTCGACTTGTGGATCTTTGGCATAGTTGGCGAAATATGTTAATCTAGCTGCCTTGCTTTTGTATAACAAAAAATAGATTTCAACAACCTGCCATATCCCGCTATTCAATCCTTAAAGATGTCCAAGACGAATGTCAAATTCTCCAATCTCCATCTCTAATGAGCTGACTTGGCTTTATCGGGGTATTAGTGAAATTTTTCCCCATCAACCCGATTCTCAAGATCCTAGCGAAAACTTAGCTCAACGGTTGAAGCAAACTGACCGTCCCTTACGGGTGAAGTTGGGAATTGACCCAACAGGGGCAGACATCCACCTAGGTCATAGTATCCCAGTACGGAAGCTGCGATCATTTCAGGATGCCGGTCATACAGCTGTCCTAATTATTGGGGATTTTACCGCAAGGATTGGCGACCCAACGGGCAAATCCGAGGTGCGTAAGCAGCTATCTGCTGAGGATGTGAAGCATAATGCTCAAACTTACCTAGAGCAGGTACGTCCTATTTTGGATTTTGATACACCAGGACGGTTAGAAATTCGCTACAACTCAGAATGGCTAGAGCCACTGGGTTTAGCAAAAATTCTCGAATTGTTGGCGACAATGACTGTAGGGCAGATGCTGGCAAAGGAGGGATTTGCTGAGCGCTACGAACAGGAAAACCCGATTTACATCCACGAATTTCTCTACCCGTTGATGCAAGGGTATGATTCGGTAGCGGTGCAGGCTGATGTTGAGTTGGGAGGAACCGACCAAAAGTTTAATATTGCCGTAGGACGAGACTTACAGCGGCATTTCGGTCAGAGGCCTCAGTTTGGCTTACTGACGCCGATTTTAATCGGGACGGATGGTGTTCAGAAAATGTCGAAGTCCTTGGGAAACTATGTCGGGTTAAGGGAAGATGCCCTCTCGATGTACTCCAAGTTGGAAAAGGTTCCCGATCGCCTGATTGAGCAGTATTTTGAACTATTGACAAATGTAGCGCTTAATGAATTACCGGAAAATCCGCGAGAACGACAAAAACGGCTCGCCTTAAACGTTGTTACCCAATACCACGACGAGGCAGCAGCAATAGAAGCCCAGCAAGCGGCAATTAACCTAACTCAAGGAGACGCCACGGCTACAGGTGATGCTGTACCGGAATTTTCTCTTGCCAATATAGAGTTTCCGGCTAAGTTGTTCTACATTCTTAGTGCCAGTGGTTTGTGTAAAAGTAGTGGGGAAGGGCGACGACAGATTGAAGGAGGAGGCGTGAAGCTAGATGGCGATCGCATTTCTGAGGTTGACCTCACCTTTGAGTCCCCAGATGCCTTAAACGGGAGAGTTTTACAACTGGGCAAAAAGAAATTTATCCGGTTGGTACGATAAAGAGGTTACAGGTTGGTAGGTTAGCAGGTTGCAGGTTCGGAAGTTAGCTAGCAATGCTCTTCAACTTCTCAACTTTCAACCTTCCAACTGTCAACCTTCCAACTTTTAACCTCCCAACCTTCAACCCTTCAGAATGGCTGTAGAAGACCGGATTATTGTTCCCTTAGATGTGCCTACGCAGGAAGATGCGATTGCGCTTGTGCAACAGTTACCTCAAGTAACGTTCTGGAAAGTAGGTCTAGAACTGTTTGTTAGCACTGGCCCAGAGCTGATTCGCACCCTAAAAAATAGGCAAAAGCGAATATTTCTCGATCTAAAGTTTCACGACATCCCCAACACAATGGCTGGGGCAACCCGTCAAGCTGCCGCCTATGGCGTGGATTTAATCACTGTCCATGCCACAGCAGGTCGCAGTGCCCTTAAAGCAGCTAAACAAGCCGCCCTAGAAGGGTCACAACAGGCAGGTTGTCCATCCCCGCAGTTAATTGCGGTGACACTGCTGACTAGCCTCACATCACGCGATTTAGCCTTTGACCTGAAAATTCCCCTGGAACTACCAGAATACGCCCTACAAATGGCGCTACTGGCTCAAGACACAGGGTTGAATGGAGCTGTATGCTCTCCTCAGGAAGTATCGCAACTGCGCCAAGTCTGTGGAGATGATTTTCTTCTGGTTTGTCCAGGAGTTCGACCCAGTTGGGCACAAGCTGGCGATCAAAAGCGATCGCTAACGCCGTCTGAGGCTATCAAGGCAGGTGCCGATTACCTCGTCATCGGGCGACCCCTTACCACTGCTCCCGACCCCGTTGCCGCTTGGGAGCGAATTTGTGAGGAGCTAGCGGCAAGCGGTGGATAAATTCAAAGTTAGTCAATGGCTTCTGGTTGCCTGCTGGCTGGGGCTACAAGGCGCTACCGGGTTGAAAGTTGATGTAAACCTTGAAAAGTTGTTAGCACCGCGAAGCAAAGCCCAGGTTGAGAGTTTAAACCAGCCTTCTTTTAACCTTCAACTTGCTGCTAACCTTCAACCTTTAAACCTTCAACCTTCAACCTTTTACAGACATTCCGGCGGAACGTCTCTACCAACCTCCAACCTTCAACCTTCAACAACCCTTCTAACTAAATCCATTAGTTGTCCAGCTGACGTAGAGACGTTAATTCCCTTGTTGCTCAGGGATTTACCAGGCTATGCCACTCGAGTAATGCGACGCTCGCGACGCCCAACCAGCACCTCTGAAAACCCGATTTATTTTGTCTTGGCAGGACGCCCAGAGTTTGAACCACTGACCCTCGGTCCCGGTCAATATACCACTCCTACCCCAACTGCCGACCTAGAACCCCCCCAGCAAGTTTTCTTTACAACCTTAGAGCGGCAATATCGAGATGGAAAGGCGTCATACAGACAGCTTTACCATTGGTTATTTTTGACTAAAACAACAGATGGTTGGCGCTTAGCGATGATGTTTTCTCGGATTGGTTCTGCTGCTGCTGGACGCCCCCCGACCCCACCAGAGGAGAGTAGCCAAGGCGTTGTGGGTCAGGCTGTTAAAACTTGGCTGCGCGATTGCCGTGTCGGAGCGATTCGCAAGTTAAGGAATAGAACAGGGGGAACTGGGGAGCGGGGGAGCGGGGGAGTGGGGGAGCTGGGGGAGCTGGGGGAGCTGGGGAGTGGGGGAGCTGGGGAGTAGTCAACGGGATCGCATTACATTCAAGTTAGGCACCATGACTGCGCTCACAACTGGCGGAATGAAAATAGCTTCTCCTGACTCCTGACTCCTGACTCCTGACTCCTGACTCCTGACTCCTGACTCCTGACTCCTGACTCCTGACTCCTGACTCCTGACTCCTATTTTCAAGACAACGTGTTAACGACTTTTCTTCCTTTGAGGATGTAAGTTGTTACCTCTCCCTTGCCTTTAACCGGAATGAGGCCTCGCTCCTCAAATAAGTACTTCTCTTGCAATCGATTATAAGTTTCAGTAGTAACTTGAATGTAACCGGGAATACCCTGTGCTTCCATACGGCTGGCGGTGTTCACTGTGTCGCCCCATAAGTCGTATATAAACTTATTAGTCCCGATTACTCCGGCGACTACAGGCCCAGTATTAATCCCAATTCGCATCTTCAACGATTCACCCGTCTCTGAGGCGAGCCGGGCAATTTCATCTAGCATATCAATAGCCATTTGAGCGATCGCTTCGGCATGATCTTCTCGTGGTGTCGGCAGACCCCCTACAGCCATATAGGCGTCGCCAATCGTCTTAATTTTCTCCACACCATGCTGTTGGGCAAGTCGATCAAAAGCTGAGAAGATCTGATTGAGCAGGCTAACGATTTCTCTTGGAGGGCGATTAGCCGATAATCTGGTAAAGTCAACGATGTCAGCAAACAGCACCGTTACTTCGGCGAAGCTATCGGCAATGGTATGGTAACCCTGCTTTAACTGTTCAGCAATGGGCATGGGCAAGATGTTGAGCAGCAGACGCTCAGAACGTTCCTTTTCCGCTTCCAATTGCTCTAAATAAAACCGCTCTTGATCACGTAACCGCTTCTTCTCTAAACAGTTGCTGATGCGGGCTGCGAGCAATACCGCATTGAACGGCTTAGGGAGATAGTCCTCTGCACCTAGCTCAATGCACTCAACCACACTGTTAATATCATCTACTGCCGAAATCACAATCACTGGAATGTGGCGCAGATTTGGGTCGCTTTTGAGATGCTCCAGCACTTGATAGCCGTTCATCTTCGGCATCATAATGTCGAGCAGCACCAGATCAAACGGCTGCGACTGCATCAACTCCAGTGCTTCTACTCCATCTCCTGCTAGGGTAACCGTGTGTCCCTGTCGTCGCACCCGACGAGCAAGGAGGTCGCGGTTCACTTCATTGTCATCAACGACCAACACACGGCCTTTTTCAGGTTTCATGAGGTAACTTTTTTCTCTAATAGCGCCTGAATTTTACCGAGTAACCGTGAAAAATCTACGGGCTTAGTGTCGTAGTCGTCACATCCCACCTCCAAGCATTTTTCGCGATCGCCTGCCATGGCATGAGCAGTTAGGGCGATAATCGGAATAGAATGCGTTTCCGACGTTGATTTGAGCTTTTGTGTGGCTTGCCAGCCATCCATGACAGGCAAACTCATATCCATTAAAATCAGGTCGGGATTTTGGGATTGAGCTAACTCAACTCCCTGTGCGCCATCAACAGCAATAATCACTTGGTGTCCTTTACGCTGCAAACGTCGAGATAGCATATCTGAGTTCATCTCGTTATCTTCGATCAACAGGATTCTCGGCATCCGTCTTCCTCCAATCGCCTCATTTGCTAGGTAGTCGCACAAGCTCTATTTTGCTCAGGGTTGTGACCAAAAGAATTTGCCACTAGATTCCGAACGAGATAGAGTAGTTCCTCCTGACTGTACGCCCCTTTTTGGAGAATATTTTCCACGTAGCCATTGAGTTGTAGGCGGTCTTCGGCTGTGATATCTTTAGCCGTAAGCACGACGACAGGAATGGAACGCCATGATTCGTTTTTTTGCAACTCATGGATAAATGTAAATCCATCCATTTGGGGCATCATTAAGTCGAGCAAAATCAATTCCGGTCGATTGTCCTTCATCCGCTCTAAGGCAATACACCCATTTTCCGCCTCTGTCACAGTCCACCCCTCTTTTTTCAAGGTTCGGCGCATCATTTCGCGAATTGGAGCATCGTCCTCAACCAGCAGGATTGAGCAGGGGGAGCGATCGCATTTGTATTTTTTGAGAATAGCGCTTAAGCGAGTACGATCAATTGGTTTTGTTAAATAGTCCGATGCACCTAGGGCATAACCGATATTCCTGCTATCCACCATCGTCAGCATGATTACCGGAATATCTGCTAATTCCGTATCCGCTTTCAGTTGTGACAACACAGCCCAGCCATCCAGACTCGGCATCATCACATCTAAAGTAATGGCATCCGGTTGCAATTCCCTCGCAAGGCGCAGTCCCTCTTCGCCACTCACGGCACTTTCGACCCGAAATCCTTCCCTAGCTAGAAAGCGCTGCATGAGGTCATGTACGGTGGGGTCGTCATCGATCACAAGTACAGTCTTTGCCCCAACTGGCAGTGAATTGGACTGTAACGCCAAACTGGGTGCTGGCTGAACTTTTGGGTCGATTACTCGTACCGGAATTTGAATGGCAAAGGTAGACCCTTTCCCTAACTCACTTTCGACTGCAATGTCTCCACCCATCATCTGACACAGTTTCTTAGTAATTGCCAACCCCAACCCAGTTCCACCATACTGACGTGTGGTTGATGCATCCGCTTGAGAAAATGCTTCAAACAGCTTCGACATCTGTTCGGGAGTCATACCAATTCCCGTATCGGTTACTGTGAAAACGATACAGTTTTGAGTATTGAGAGAGGAAGGAATAGGGTGATGGGATGCTGAATTCACGAGAGGATGCAATAAATTTTTCTCTTCTACTCCCCAGCTCCCTTGCTCCCTTGCTCTCTTGCTCCCCAGCTCCCCAGCTCCCCAGCTCCCCAGCTCCCCAGCTCCTCGACTCACCCTAAGGGTAATCGTCCCCTGCTGAGTAAACTTGCAGGCGTTACTCAGCAAGTTGAACAAACTCTGACGCACTTTAGTCAGGTCAGCATACATTAAACCGAGATTGCGATCGCACTCCACATGGAGTGTATTAACATTCTTCTCCACTAATGGCTGGATTGTTGTTACTACGTCCTGTACCATAGATGTCACATCAAAGCTTTCCAGATACAGTTCCATGCGACCCGCTTCAATCTTCGAGAGATCGAGGATGTCGTTAATCAGTCCCAGTAGATGCTTACCTGCGCCGTAAATCTTTTGTAAGTCGGGAATGAAGTCATCTTGGCCCAAGTCTTCGGCCTCCTCTTGTAACATCTCGCTGTAGCCAATAATGGCGTTTAGGGGTGTACGCAATTCATGGCTCATGTTGGCGAGGAATTGACTCTTAGCACGGTTAGCCGTTTCAGCAGATTCTTTAGCCTGTTCCAGTTCGGCTTTTGCTCGTTCGCGTTCGGTAATGTCGTTAACCAGCGAGGTGACGCCAATTACGTTACCGTTTTCGTCAAGCAATACCGTGTTGTACCAATCACAAGAGATGGTTCTGCCATCTTTAGTCATGTTTTCATTAGTACTACGAGTACCTCCTTGTTGTGCAAGAAGGTCATGCCAAACTTTATTCACCTGCTCTCTGGCACTTTCAGAAATAATCAGTCCAGCGGCATGACGCCCCATCGATTCGTTCTTGCTATAGCCAAAAATGGTTTCTGCCGCCGGATTCCATTCCACCACTTCAAAATTCGGGTTCCATTCAATCACCGCTAGCGACGTATGCTCTAAGTGGAAGGAAAGCCTTTGTTGTGAGTCTAAAAGTGCTGTTTCTGCCTGCTTGCGACGAGTAATATCTTGAACAGCACCTTCGTAATAAAGTAAGTCGCCGGTAACATCGCGAACAGCACGAGCATTCTCCGAAATCCAAATTTTACTGCCGTCTTTGCGATAGACTTGTGACTCAAAATCGGATACCTTGTCGTACTTTTGAATTAAACTCCTAAACTCTGCTCGGCGGTTGGAGTCAACATAAAGTTGCTTGCCGATATTAGTCAGACTCACCATCAGTTCTTCGGATGACTCGTAACCATAAATGCGTGCGAGTGCAGGATTGGCACTGATGTAATGCCCGTCAGGTGTTGTCTGAAAAATCCCATCAACGGCGTTTTCAAAAATGGTGCGATATTTCTCTTCCGCTTGCCGTAGAGCATTTTCTGCCTGCTTGCGCTGCTTCAGACTGCGTACAAAGGCAACAAAAACATAAAGAATTGCGATCAAAACAAGCAGTGAAAAGGCTGAAACCAAATATTTCTTTCTCGTCAAGCCGCTGAGCCGTTTTTGTAACAATTCATCCAGGGCAGAAGAGACTTGATCATAGAGTTTAAATTGAGCATTAATGGCTTTTGTTCCGACAGCCAAATAGTTGACTTCTAGACTATTGCTGCTCTGCTCATTTATAATCTGCTTATTGATTATTTCCAGAAAATCAGTTGTAGCGGCAAAACTTTCTTGAGCATTGGCGGCTAGCTTTGAAGGAAGGTTGTCGTTAGATCTAAAGGCAACTTTTAAACCTCTATCAACAGCATCATTCGGTGATTGGATCGAGTTGGATAGAAGGATAAATTTTGCTTTTTCTGCCTCAGTGATTTGTTTGTCTGCTACTACTTCTGCTTTTAAATCTCTGGCTTGAGCTGTTTTTTCAATGCTCACAGGGAGTTGAATAATCACTGCGTCCATCAGGTAATAGCTGTCAATTACTGGGTCAGTGATTAAATTAGACGTATCTCCTACATGGCGCATCAATGAGAGAATATTGGCAATTAACTGAGTATGTGCCTCAAAATTTTCTCGATCGCGCCCATTTATTTCCTTGTCTTTAATCGCCTGCCATTGACGTTTTAATGCTTTCCATTGCTCGGCTGTTTTTAAGGTATCTCCTAACTGTTGGTCAATGGCATCAATTGATTTGATATTACCTTCAATTTTAGATTGATGAAATTGAATTTTGTCTTTGCTAGCTGTATCACCTCTTAAAAACATCAAAGTGAGAGAGCGATGTTCTATCACATTTTCTAAAAGTTTTCTAACAGTAGAGTTATAGGTAACTCCCATCCTTTCTTTTTGGGCAAAATCAATTCCTACATCAATTTCTGCTATTAATTGATAAACAACTAGGGCAAAGGGAAGAAGAAAAACGAGAAGCAGGCTAACTAAGCTAACTTGCCCCGTTAGTGGCTTGAGCTTATTTTTTTTCAAGGTGACAGTCTCCAGTTTTCAAAATTGATATTGACTGAATTTTAATTTCTAACCCAACTTTGTTAAGTTCAGTATCAAAAGTGCAGTGGAGATGCCTGATGTAACAATACTGCTTCTAATAAGAACCATAGACCTGAAATCGGCTCCTTAGAAAGGTGAAAAAAAGGAAGTGTATTTCCTCCTTTTCCCTTTTCCCCTTAACCGAGCAGTATTGCCTGATGTAAATTTTTGTAAAGATGCGATCGCACAGTAAGGCTAACTACGATATCCGTCTAGCTATGCCCGGTTTGATTGATGTTAAACTGCCTCACTACAAGGCAGTGAAGGTTGAAATAGATCTAAAGATAGATGCCTTTAGACTCTTTTCCCATCAAAAGGAAACACTTTATACAACAGGATATCTGAGTATCTGCTTTCTGACCACTAGACCCATCTTCTCAGCGATCGCGGCAGCATCACCACTCGCCAGTGCAAGTATAAATCTCCCTTATGCCCCCATGACCCCCAACGGTAGCCTAACTACCCAAAAATCCTAGCTATGGGTAGAAGAGAGAGTCTAGCCGAATAGATAGCCTGTGAAAGTTGAGTGTTCTACATTGATCTATGGCAAGCTCTAAATCTCCCGACACCAGACCGACCGACTTAGAAACACCCGCAGATGTTGATACATCAGATACACCTGTTGCAGCATCAACCAATAGCTCAACCGATGCCGACATATTGAGAGAGCAGGCGATATCTGATTCTCATGCAAGAGACGATTTGCAAGCCAAGCAGGATACAAAGGAAGAGCGGCTTACCACTGCCACAGAAGATACGTCCTCTGATATCAAGCAAGGTGCTGCCATTCGGATTCCTGGGGAACTTTGAGTGTCTCCCCCCTGTCCCTCGCTCTCTTCCTGCTACAACTTAAGGGAGACCTTCAGCTTTCTTTTCCAGTCACGGGTGAAATGCGAGCGTCATAAGCATAAAGTTAAAGTTGTGAGTTGTCTGGCTCTCACTGGAGCGAACAAGATAGCTTTCACCCGTTCATCCCGATAAATTCAGGTAGAGGCGTGTGTGTTTTCAGGTCTTCCCAAAACCAGTTCTCGTCAAAGAAGAATTGTTAATGTAGTTCTCCGGCACGGTTGGGGTTATATGCGAGGACTTCTTTTAGGGGGGAAAGCAGAAGAACCTTCACTGCCACCCCCTAAAGTGCTGTGCAACATTTTGGTGGATCTAGGCCCTGTCTACGTTAAGCTCGGACAACTGCTCAGTACACGACCCGATTTGTTACCCCCAACCTATATTGAAGCCTTAACCTCCCTTCAAGCGGAAGTTCCGCCAGTCGCTTGGGAGGCAGTAGAACTTGTTATCCGCAAGCAGCTTCAACAACCGATGGAACAAATCTTTGCCACCATTCATCAAATACCTGTTGCTGCTGGCTCGATCGCTCAAACTCATCGCGCTACACTGCTTGATGGGCGTGAAGTTGCCGTAAAGATTCAACGACCAGGCATTGATAGAGTTGTAGAGCAGGATATTAGGTTGCTGCGCGGCTTAGCACGATTAGTCAATCGCACTCAGGTAGGACAGTATTACAATCTGACTGCTGTCGTCGAGGAATTCGCTAGTGCGTTGCGGGCTGAGCTCAATTTTACCCAAGAAGCCAGTTCAACTGACTTATTACGGCGCAATCTTTCCAAAAGTTACTGGTTCGATCCTCAACAGCTCGTTCTTCCAGAAATTTACTGGGACTTAACCAGTGAAAAGTTACTCGTCATGGAGTGGCTCAATGGAGTTCCCCTTTTACTTGCTGATTTTCAAGGGACAAAACATGGTGGCGATGCCAAAGCCGAACGTCAAGCCATTGCCGATTTAATGGTTCGAGCTTATTTTCAACAGTTTTATATTGATGGTATCTTTCATGCTGACCCTCACCCTGGAAACTTGTTCTATCTCTCAACAGGGCGTATTGCTCTGATTGATTTTGGCTTGATGGGTCGTCTCGACCCCCGCACTCAACAGATATTGATCGAACTTATTTTAGCGATCGCCAACTTAGATAGCAAGCGGTGTAGCCAATTAACGTTAGAACTGGCAGAGTCTACTCAACCGGTGAATCTTGCTCACTTGGAAAATGATTTTGACCGCTTGCTGCGACGCTACTACAACCTAAACTTAGCGGAAATTAACTTTAGTCAGTTGACGTACCAAGTGTTACAAATTGCCCAGAAACACAAAATTCGCGTTCCTAGCAACATGGGCTTATATGCTAAAACTCTTGCCAATCTGGAAGGGGTGGCTCGCCAACTCAACCCCGATTTTAATTTAATCGAGCAAGTTAAACCCCTGATGGCAGATTTATTTAAGCAACGATTAATCGGACATGCTCCCTTGCAAGACCTTTTAAGGGCAGCCCTCGATATCAAAGCCCTATCTCTAGAAGCTCCTCGCCAATTGGAGATGTTATTAGATCGAGTAACTTCTGAAACATTGCAATGGAACGTAGCGGTGCGAGGACTTGAACCCTTTCGCCGCAGCATTGATGGCGTGGGTAATCGATTAACGTTTGGGATTGTGACAGCTGCTATCCTCATTGGTGCTGCCATGATTTTTTCCCAAGCAGCCGGTAATCAAGTTTTTCTTTGGGTGAGTGGTATTCTCTTTGTTTCCGCTAGCCTAATCGGCTTATGGTTAATTTTTAGTATGATTAGAAGCGGACGGGTTAAGTAATTATAGGGTTATGTTTTTTTAACGCAGAGGGGCGCAGAGGTTTTCGCAAAGGGACGCGGAGTTTGTGGAGCTAAGTTTCAGTTAGTTTTTATTGCATAGGAAACAATATTATTTGTTAGGCACGATAAACGTAGGGTGGGCATTGCCCACCTTACGACTTATAGTTAAGTACAATCTCTAAGCAAAGCCAACTAAGTCATCATTCGTCCATTCCAACGTATCTCCCACCTTTTCGCCTGTGTGATAAGCCGCAAGCAGGACTTGGCTGGTTTTGCCCCATGCGATCGCACCCGTAGCATCAATGGAGATCGCACCGAAGTCGCGCTGATGTTCCTTGGCTTCTTGAAATGAACGCTGCATCGCCTCGGTAAGGGATAACCCATCGGTTACACGAATCACAATTCGCGGCGCTAAACACTCCTCAATGATGTCTTCCCCAATCCCCGTACAACTTACGGCCGCATGACGCGTCGCATAGTTTCCCGCAGGCATGGCCGAGTCACTCACACGGCCAATTCGTTCAAAACCCTTACCACCTGTCGATGTTCCTACCGCTAAACATCCTTGACTATCCAACGCCACAACCCCAATTGTGCCACGTCCCTTTTCTGAATCTGTTACCAATTCTTTTTCGGCAACGACTCCCGCCATCTCCTTCTCAAAGTTGCCCTGTCGTTCTTGCATCCACTCGTGTAACCGGATGTCTGTTAGGGGATTGTAAGGGGGAGTATTGAGTTCCCGCGTTAATTCTGCGGCT
>JBFLZA010000219.1:0-12494 GCA_040756535.1 Cyanobacteriota bacterium | reverse complement strand
ATGGATAAATGCCCAAATTAACCTCAAAGAGGTTTTTTATAAAATACTTTTTTACGTTATTTTGGGCTTATATTACCCTAAAAATAGGGGGCACAATATTATTGTGCCCCTAGAGATGCTCTTTATTGCAGTCAATTCAAAACCGCTATATTGCAAGTCACAGACTTAGTCGGCGGTTTAGCAGTTGAACTTGATTCCCGATCCAATTAAAACCCATCGCTATACACTGAGGGCAAATATCCCCGTAGCTATCACCCTGTTCGTTGCATACAATTACTCTCGCCTCTCTCATCTCAAACGACTCCTGACATGTTAAGCAGGTTTGAGGATTTTTCAATGAACTGTTGCATTCAATTTGAAATTGCATGATTTATCTTGATAAGCAGATTTATACATACTTTGAAGAGAATAATCTCTGGTTAATAAGAAGATACTGTTTCCGTTACTTCATTAACCTCTATCCAAAGGTTAATCCTAATGAAAATTCAATTTGTGATAATAGAAACAAATCTATTAATAACTTATCAATTATATTTCATTTAAAATTATCAATTAAACCGCGCCAAAAATAAGAGTTTTCTCTATAGCAAAGAGCAAAAAATAAAGTTCAGCAAGATTTAGAGGTGTTATATCATTTGGGCTTAGACGTGGACATTTGAATTTCTGAAACTACTTAATGGTAAGGTTTTAACGCATCCAAAATCCAAAATGGTAAGTAGGTGGGTGAAATTAAACAAACATTGGGAAAGGGGTAGGAGCCTCCGAGCCAGGAGCTCTTGAGATCTTGAGTACTTCTGACTTCTGACTTCTGACTTCTGACTTCTGACTTCTGACTTCTGACTTCTGACTTGGAGACTCCCCTCCTAACCTGCATTTATTTATGCCCACGTACTTATCAGTTGCTCTGCCTTAGGAACAAACTAACTCATGCCGCCTAACGTTGTATTTGGAAATGCTAGTCTTGAAGGAGCAAGTCGCTCAGGTTGGTTCCTCGGTCACTTTATTACTCCAACCGATGACCCTCGTTCGACCCCCCTTCTAGAAGTGAAATGGGGTGTCCATAAAGCTGGAGACGGCAGAACCCAGTGGGCAACAAATGCCGAGGCGACCACACTTTCCATCCTGATCAAAGGGCGATTCCGCCTTCAATTCCCGGAGCAAGAGATTTTACTGTCTCGTGAGGGTGACTACGTTCTCTGGTCTCCAGGTGTGCCTCATTCGTGGTGTGCTGAGGAAGATTCCACCATTGTGACTGTCCGATGGCCCTCGAAACCAAACGATAGTGTGGAAATGCAGAAGACGCAGTTTGAGCGATAAGCGATCGCTTCAGCCTGACTCACAGCAACCCTAGCAACGCAAGCTCCCCCTCACACCAGCACCCATCAGAGTACATAGGGTTAATTTTTATTCTTGGGCTAAAGTCAATTCCCCATCTGAACACTGAGCCGATGAGCTTGTAAGTGGACATTCCTGCTCAGTTTCTATTAAGAGTTGAAAACAGGTGTCTACTGATTCAAGGGTCGCAGCTTGCTGCCTGAGTGTTGGGAACAGGCCTCGCATTAGCTGACGCACGCGTACAGAGCGCTCCTCGTGAACAAAAATTAAGGGCAGGAGGGCAAACAATCGCAGGACGGCTGAGAGAGCAAACACCACGGGCAAACCACCCAAACCCGTCACAGTCGCGACAAAACCACCAACGGTGATACCCATTGCTCCAGTGACACCAGGAACCGCCGCTGCGATCGCAAAATAAAGCGACTGATTGCGTAGGGGTGTCACCGACATCATCAGATTACCGCTGCACAAATCAATCGCCGCCCACGTCGCACCGCCCAGCATATGCAACAAGGGGAACCACACCCAAAGGAAAATTGAAGCGGTTCCAGCTTCTAGCCACAGTAGAGGCGTCAGTGCCACCAAAATTCCCACAGTGATCATCAGCGGGCGATTGCCAATCCGGTCAGCCAGTTTGCCCCAGAAAATCAGCATCAGCAAGTTAGCACCAGCTCCTAAGCTGCCATAGATCGTTACCACGCTGACATCGATGTTGAGGTCACCCAGTAAGTAGAGGTTAAAGAAGGGAGCGCTGACGTTAACGGCAAAGCTCCACAAGGCTGAGTAAAGCAGAAACCTCAAAAAATTGGCATCCTTGAGGAAGTTAAAAACTGTCCCCCCAGATGCCCCTTGGTCTGTATCCGAACCCGCAACGTGTAAAAGCTTTGGGTTCACATCGGTCATCAAGAAGTGAAAGCCCAGACTGAATATCCCCAGTGCAATTCCCAGAACTAAGATTACACCGTAGCCAACTAGTGAGCCACTAGGCCAGGACGATACCGCTAGACCCAGCAGCGGCACACCGATGAGATTCGTCAAGTTCACTATACTATTGCGAAAGCCAAAATACCGCCCCCGCAATCGGGAGGGTACTAACACAGCTACCCAGCTAAGAAAGGAAGCACGGCCTAAGGCTTCCAGGATATTAGTCACCCAGATAATGAAGAGTATCAACAGCACCAACTGGTGACCAGCCATATGAGATGAGCTGACCAACCAGATCCCTGGCACAATCATCAACCACAGCAGCCGCGACGGGCCGAAAATCAACAGGGAATACCAGTTGCGGCTCTTGAGTCGGTCTCCCAGAAAGGCTCCCAGTGGTTGCAGCAGATTCGTCATCTGGGGAATAGAGGCGAGCAGACCAATTTCCACTGCACTAGCACCGAGATCCAGCATGAAATTACTGAGTAACGCGCCGCCGATGATACTGTAAAAGACCGTAGCAGAGGCACTTTCGAGAGTTAAGGCCCTGAGGCTTGTCCGAATGTCTGCCTTGGCAATTTTAAAGGGCGAGTTTGCAGCAAGTACCGTCTTTGATAGTGCCTGATCTTCTTGGATTTCCTGAATGGGGAGAGGAGCCGTTTCTACTAAGCTGTTATCTTCTACCTGTAGGTTCATGCTAGATAGCCTAGCCTATATTTGCTGGATTCCCAGCGCCGACTGAATCAAGCCATTGTAATCATCGAGTGTGAATAGCTTGTGAAGGCTGGGCTAACGGGTGCGCTCATAAGTAGTGGGTTGAGACTGACCAAAAAAGGCAAAGGGCAGAAGGTTCCCAGGCAGAAGGAATGCCTTTAGGGTTTGTGAACAATGTTTCACTGGCTCCCGTTCAGGAGAGGTTTGAATCCTCTTGGAGAACGGAACATAAGAGCCTTCCTTCTTCTGCCTTCTGCCTTCTTCAAATTCCAGACCCTCCGGACGCCCTTCCCCATCTCAAGACTGAGCCGATCAGCTTGCAGGTGAACCTTCCTTCTCAGGTTCTATTAAGGGTAATGGTTTCAAACTGGTGCGTCCTGCTTGAATGGCCCCGGCTTGCCGCTTGAGTGTTGGAATCAGGATTCGCATGAGCTGACGCACACGCACAGAACGCTGCTCGTGAACAAAAACTAAGGGCAGGAGGGCAAACAATCGCAAGACGGCTGAGAGAGCAAACACCACTGGCAAACCACCCAAACCCGTCACAGTCGCGACAAAACCACCAACGGTAATTCCCATTGCTCCAGTGATACCAGGAACTGCCGCCGCGATCGCAAAATAAAGCGACTGATTGCGTAGCGGTGTCACCGACATCATCAGATTGCCGCTGCACAAATCAATCGCCGCCCACGTCGCACCGCCGAGTATATGCAACAAGGGGAACCACACCCAAAGGAAAATTGAAGCGGTTCCAGCTTCTAGCCACAGTAGAGGCGTCAGTGCCACCAAGATTCCCACAGTGATCATCAGTGGGCGATTGCCAATCCGGTCAGCCAATTTGCCCCAGAAAATCAGCATCAGCAAGTTAGCACCTGCTCCCAAGCTGTTATAGAGCGTGACCACGCTGACATCGATTTTGAGGTCACCGAGCAAGTAGAGGTTAAAGAAGGGAGCGCTGACGTTAACGGCAAAGCTCCACAAGGCTGAGTAAAACAGAAACCTCAAAAAATTGGCATCTTTGAGGAAGCTAAAAACTCTCCCCCAATGGGGCCCTTGGTCTGTGTCCTCACCGGCGGCGTGTACTATCTGCGGGTTCACATCAGTCATAGAGAACTGAAAGACCAGACTGAGTGTTGCGAACACAACTCCCAAAACCAAGACCGCACCGAAGCCTTGGAGTGAGCCACCAGGCCACTTCGATACCGCTAGACCCAGCAGCGGCACGCCGATGAGATTGGTCAAGGTCACAATACTATTGCGAAAGCCAAAATACCGCCCCCGCAATCGCTCAGGTACTAACACAGCCATCCAGCTAAGAAACGAAGCACGACCCAAAGCTTCCAAGATATTACTCAGGCAAATAATTGCCAATGTCAACAGCACCAGCTGGCGCGGCTGGATACGAGATGAGCTGACTAACCAAATTCCTGGCACAATCATCAACCACGGCAGCCGCGACGAGCCAAAAATCAACAAGGAATACCAGTGGCGGCTCTTGAGTCGGTCTCCCAGAAAGGCTCCCAGCGGTTGCAGCAGATTCGTTAGCTGGGGAATAGAGGCGAGCAGACCAATTTCCACTGTACTGGCACCGAGATCCAGCAAGAAATTACTGAGCAACGCGCCGCCAATGATACTGTAAAAGACCGTAGCGAAGGCACCTTCGGTCGTTAATGCCTTGAGGCTTGCCCGAATGTTTGTCTTGGCAATTTTAAAGGGCGGGTTTGTAGGAAGTACCGTCTTTGATAATGCCTTATCCTCTGAGATTCCCTGAATGGGCAGAGGACTCGTTTCTACTAAAGAGTCATCTTCTACTTGTGAGTTCATGTTGTATAGCGTATTTTTCTTAAAAGAGTTAGCGCTGGCTTAATTGCTGCTTCCATCTGAGTGCATTGCAACAGATAGATTTTCTACAAAAAGCCAACGCGGTTTTTATTGGTAGGTATAAACTCTTAGCCTTATAACGAATGGATGTTAGAGTTACATAAGCCCAGTTTTTGTATGTATCAAGTAGATTAACAGCTACTGTTTTTCAAAACCCCTTTCCCAGGCAGGAGCCAAAAACATTTCCGACGGAGGATTTGAATGTTAAGGCTATACCCAAGGGTAGTTAAATGCCGCATCAGTATTTATGCCTTATTGTTGTTCGTTGCCTCAGCAGGTGAGCTATGTGCGATTAGCACAAATTCTAGACAAGCTTTCTCATGAGAGCCTCAAAATTATTAAAAATTTATCCTAACTGGATGGGGCTGTATACTGTTTCCCCATTGCCTCTAATTTCGATGGTTTGGATGACTTTTAGCCGAGACGCAATTTGGTATAAATCAGAAGCAAACTGCTGTTGTAAAGCTATTGCATCGTCGCGTAGGGGACAATCAACAATTAAATTTCCGTTGACCAGCACGACTGTTGAAAATCTCATCAGTTGCCGATAACCGAGTCTGCCATCACCGAGAAGTCTTAGCTTAATTGAATTCATGAGTACTCTTTTTGTTTACACCCTCATTTCCATAAACCTTTTCAATTTCTTGATTGACCTCCCTCTGGAGTTTGGTTCTTACGAAATTAATGATGTGCCAACCTTGATGTGATGCTTATTAAAACCCCCCGCCAGTGAGACAAATTGCAACAAGCTCCTGTTGATATAAGAACCGCCCTTGGCTCTCGTTTTCCAAAAACGACAAAGCCCCGGCACTAGCCTGAGGGCTTTGTTTTTTCCATTTCATGTCGGTGCGTTCTTCCGCCTAAGCGGCAAGGAAGGGCATAGAAGAATTCGATTGCCCGAATTTTTTGAGTTCCTCTCTCACTTCAACCGGAAGGTAACTTAAAGCATTACCATCCCACCCTTTCGTTCCTTGATATTGTAGAAGTCCACAGTAGGTGTCTTCCTTGTGAATGTGCCAACCAAAGTTGGCGGGAATTACGTCATATCCAACTAGGGTTTCTTGCAAGTAGCTTGTGACTGAATCGAGGTTGTGTTGGAGTTTCATAGCTCTTTATAACTTCCTTTTTTATCTAAAAAAACAAAATCTTTAGCTTTATAAATTAATAGTATACTCAAGAAAAACGGGTCACCGCCTTCTTAAGAATTATTTGGTTAGTTCCTAGAGAAGGACATTCCGCTTAAGCCTGTTAGTATAAAGGGACACAGAGAAAGTTTAGTGTACGGAGCCGTACAGACTATTCACTCTCAAGATGATATGGTCTGCCTACTCAAATAAAACTGATAGGACAACCTCACCCCCGCCAGTATGTTGCGGGGTGTTTTTTTAAGTGCAACTTCTAGTAAAAGGGCTTGCAAGATTAATAGCTGTGTACAGTTGACAAGACTACACCGCAGGCTAACTATACATTCAGGTTGCTGGCGAACGAGTTCAAGGCAAAAGCAAACTAGCTGTGAACGATTTATTGTTTTTTTATAGAACTTCTTGCATAAATCAAAAACCGCTTTGGACTCCTGTAAGTTATTTAATTTTTATCCTCCATTAGATTGATTAAGTTCTTATCTGTGCTTGTTAGATTTGCAAGCGAAAACAATCTACACCAGATGAACCTTAAGCGGTTTTTTTAGAAGGGTGATGATATGACTTATAACAAGCAAAGTTTGGATAAGCCTTACGAAAATGCTGACTCTATGACTACAGGTCAACGCGATGTTCGTTCAGAAGGCACAAGCCTGGGTGCTGGGTTAGATAGAGAGGGAAATGCTCCCACTCCTACTATAGAAACCACAAGCACAGGTGCTGGGTTACCTCAAGAGGAAAATGCTTTTACCATTACGCCTCAACCCGTTGCTCTGCCACCTGCCAGTAGCATGGGTCTACCTCAGATTGGTTCAGGAAACACAAGCACAGGTACTGGGTTAGCTACAGACAAAGAGGGTTCTGCCAATTCGCCTCAACTCGATGCTCAGCCAACGGTAACTGAGAGTGTTAGCAACGCTGCCAAAGGTACATCTGACACCGCCAAGGGTACAGCTACAGGCGGTGGCGTGAATCCTAGACTAGCTAGAGCACTAATGGGAGGAGCCATTGGTGTTGGGTTGGGTGCTGCATTGGGCACATTAGTTGGCGCTTTGGCTCGTAAGAAAACCGCTCAAGGTCTTGACCGCGCTGTAAAAGGCGTAGGGGACGCGGCAAAGACTATAGGTGAGGGGGCTAACCTCACGGCAAAAGGTGTAGGGGATGCGGCAAAGACTATAGGTGAGGGGGCTAACCTCACGGCAAAAGGTGTAGGGGATGCGGCAAAGACTGTAGCTGAGGGGGCTAGTCAGGCTGTAGTGGGTGCATTACAGGATACAGCTGAGGGTGTTAACTACGCTGCCAAAGGTGCATTGGAAGCAACCAAGACTACAGCGGAGAATGCTAACCAAGCTGCCAAAGGTGCGTTGAACGCACTCCAGGGCGCAGCTAAGGATACAGCTGAGGGGGTTAGCGACGCTGCCAAAGGTGTAGGGGACGCAGTCCAGGGTGCAGCTAAGGATACAGCTGAGGGGGTTAACCAAGCCGTAACAGGAGCATTGGACACGGTTAAGGGTGTAGCTGATAATGCCCAGCAATCTGTAATCGGTGCAAGCGACGCAGTCAAGGATAAATCTGAGGATGCTAAGCAATCTGTAGTCGGTGCCTTAGACACCGTCAAGGATAAAGCCGAGGATATCAAGCCCTCTGATAATCCCAGCGACAACCAAGCTAAAGAGCGGGTGGTTATAGACAACTCGGTCAACACGGCTGAGGGTGGCATGGGAGAGCCAGTTGGAACCCAGATAGAGGTTATTTCAGACCCAGCGGAGATAGACCGAATTGTCGATCAAACTCAAGATGTAAATACTGAAACGTCCCTAGCTCTTGATGAAGCGGATTTCCGTGAAAGGCGAGGTGTTGGGAGCGAAAGTTTTGAAAAGTGGTGAGATGAAAGAAGCAAGCCTTCGTAGGTGAACAATTCTCTCTTCCTAAAGAAGTAGAACACGATACCCTTGAAGTCACAGATAAAAGCCGTCCGGCAGAGTTAGATCTTGATACTCAATCTCTTGAGGTGATTGATAAAACCAAGACTGATAACGACGGCTCACCCTTTGCAGTAAGACATTATTTGACCTACAGGTAAATCAATAAAGTAGTCATAAATATCTAGGGATAAATCACAGTTCCTTTCCTTGACGGACAGAGACGGTATCCTCAGGTATTTATGGCTACCTGCAATAACAGCAATTAACAAGTTACAAGGCTTAGCTCCTGTTAACTGAAGAAAAACCAGGTCTAAGTGCCGCTTCTTCCTTGTATAAACAGACGGCTATTCATCAGTTTTAGTACCAAGGAGATGATTATTATGAGTGACAACAACCAGGTTTTGGATACAGATGAGGTAATCGTTGAGCAGATTCCGTATCAATCGAGTGCTGATTCAAGAGACACAGACATGGGTAATGGGTTAGCTAAAGTAGCGATTGGAGCAGCCATTGGTGCTACATTGGGGGCCATAGCTGGTGCTTTGGCTCATAAAGGTACAGCTCAGAGAGTGAACATGACTGTAAAAAGTGTAGGGAATACAGTCAAGAATGGAGCTCAGAGGGTTAACCTGACTGTAAAAGATGTAGGGGACGGAATCAAGAATGTAGCTGAAGGCGTTAACTACACTGTAAAAGATGTAGGGGACACAGTTAAGAGTACCGCTGAAGGCGTTAACTACACTGTAAAAGATACACTGGACGCTGTTAAGGGTACAGCTGAAGGTGTTAACTCCACTGTAAGAGATGTAGGAGACACAGTTAAGGGTACAGCTGAGGGCGTTAACGACACTGTAAGAAGTACAATTGACGCCGTCAAGGGTGTACCTGAGGATGTCCAGCCATCTGGTGGTAATGAGGTCGTCAAGACATCCGATAAGCAGAGGACTTACATTTTAGTTCCCGTGGAGGACGAGCAAGCTGTTAAGTAAACTATCCCTGTAGATGCACACAATGCCAGTAACTACTGGTGAAGCGGTGGTTGACTGACCAAATTCGGACTTCTATAGCCAAAGGCAGAGGGCTCCAAGGCAGAAGGCTTTTATGTTTATTACTGACTGGTACGTGGTCGTTTGGGCCGTTAAATCTGTCCTAACCTCTATGGCGACTGCTATATCAGGAGAAGAAACCGCATTTGGTCATCTCGGCAACCCAATACAGTCAAAAGCATTTGGCATTGTCGCCTCTAGCCAGAGGGTATGCGATCTGCGCTAGCCTGTGCTTCCCACCGCTTTACTGCGATCGCATCATGCTAAGCTAACGACAACGCCACGTGCGATCGCAGCAGTGAGTAGAGCTCCTAACGTCGCTACCGCGATCGCACATCCCGAAGTATTTATTCTTCGCTTGAAGGTGTTTAATTACAAGAACTGCCACACCTATCGACTTGTGCCCAAATTTTTGTTGCAGGTGTTGCAGGTCGAATTGTATTAGAAGGCGTGATAGATTCTACTTTAAGAATCTTTAGCTTCTCGGTTGGCTTAATAATAGCTAAAGCTTTTTGGTCTTTAGCGTTAAAATTAGGTGCTTGTGGTCTATTCTTTCTCAACGTCACGCCCGGTATAACACTTACAGTTACTATCGATCCTACTGAGGGAACAACTGATGAATTGATAGACTCTGAACCCTTGATTAGAGATTTCCCAGCGAGTCCGGAAGCTGAACCCTTGTTGATATTACCTAAAAAAATCCAACCATCTGCAATTGTTTTCGGTGTTGTTTTTGGGGCTGGCTTTAGGTTTTGAGTAGAGGTAGGTGATTTTGTTGCTAATTGGGATGGTTTTGTTTCTAGATTAGATTTTGGGGATATTGTCCCTAATTCGGGTGATTTTATTACTAGATTGGATTCTGGAGATTTTGTTGCTAACAGGTTTTGTCTTGAAGTAAATCCCCAAACTGCACCTATTAAACTTATAGTAACTGCTCCTATAAGAATTCCCGTGAATTTTGGGATTTTTTCAGTCCGTAATTGACTTCTTTGTTGTTTAATCTCTTGAGCAGTTTCTTGTTGATTGCGCTGAAATTCTTCTTGCCTTTGTTGAATATTTTTATACTCTATGGCTATGATGTCTATTTCTTCAAGATTCTTAGGCTGTTGTGAATCCTGTAACCTTTGAGGAGCCTGTTCCTTAACATCATTACTAAGAAAATGCTCCTGGCTTGACTTCCTCAGTTCCACCTCAACCAGCTGCTCTTCATATAGCTTGCTGTTGTGATTATCAGAGGGCTGGACTTCCTCATCTGTAGCTTTTGCGGCGTTCTCTACAGCTATTATAGAGGGCTTTGCTTCCTCTGCTGTATCCTTTACTGCATTCCCTACACTGTTCCCAATAGGGTTAACAGTTTCAGTTACACTCTTGACTGTACTTACTACAGAGGGCTGGGTTTCCTCAGCGGTATCTTTTATCGGGTTCTCTACATCGATTACAGACTCGTCAGCTGCACCCTTTTCGGTCTCCTCTACAGCTATTACAGAAGGATTGACCTCCTCATCTGTATCTTTTAAGGCATTACCTAGACCATTTACAGTGTGGTTAACACCTTCAGCTACTACAGATGATTGAGCCTCCTCAACTGTATCTTTGGTGGCGTCTTCTACAGCTATTACAGAAGGATCGACTTCTTCAACAGTATCATTTACTGGATTACCTAGACCATTTACAGTGTGGTTAACACCTTCAGCTACGCTCTTGGCTGCATCTACTACCGAAGGCTTGACCTCCTCAACAGTATCTTTTATGGCATCGACTACCCCTATTACAGAAGGCTTGACCTCCTCAACTGCATCTTTTAATGCATTCCCTACAGTTTTTACATCGTTTACAGTATGGTTAACACCTTCAGCTACACTCTTAGCGGCACCGACTACCGATGATTTGGTCTCCTCAACAGTATCTTTTATGGCATCGACTACACCTATTACAGATGATTTAGTCTCCTCAACAGTATCTTGTATTGCATTCCCTACACTGTTCGCACTGTAGTTAACAGCCTCAGCTACCCTCTCGGCTGTCTTTGCTGCCTCCACTACACTTTCTACAGTGCGGTTAACACGTTGAGCTGTACCTTTACCAACGAAAGCACCCGCTACTGCACCGACTACACCGCCAACAATTCCTCCAACTTGGCGACCGAGTAAAACACCAATCGCTGCTCCAACTAGCCCGCCGCCTATGCCTGTTCCTGCTCCATAAGCCGCACCTTGCTCCCTAATGAGGTTAGCCTTTTCGTCCTGATAATCAACAGGCTGCCTGTTATCGCTCATAGTAATTGTTTTATTTATACCAAGGCGGCATAATGCCTATCCAGAGCAACTTGTTATTTATGACCCAATTTAACAATCTTAGGTAAGACCTTAACCGACCTAAAGGGGTAGATCGGCGAATGGAGGAATGTAATGAAAAATGACAGCTTGCGATCGCTTATACTTTTAAATCACATCTTGCGCGATCGCTTTAGCCTTACTTGCCGCAACCAAAGCAATGCCAACCCCCCGAAACATGGCGAATTGCTGCCTTGTGCATAGACTTGCCCGAAAATATATTGGCATTGTGAATACGCATACCTACACTTTAGGCATCGACGTATATTTCGTGCTTAACGGTATCACCTTTGTTTGGAATCAGGAAAAAGCTCGAAAAAATCCTGGCAAGCATGATGGTGTAACATTCCAGCAAGCAGCCGAAGCCTTCTTCGATCCATTTCTAACGGTAGTCGATGCCAGTCGTTTTCGCTCTTGATTTTAGTTGAAGTCCCGTTAGAGCCTATTAGCATTAGCAACTACACCCAAAGTTGGTAAGCGGAGATTTTTTAATTGCTCGATGACTTGCTTCGCTACCGAACGCTTAGTTGTAGCAACTCTCACAACCATCAAGATTCTATCTGTATGGGTAGCAATAAAATTGGTATCCACACACTCGATAAGATTGGAGGTGTCATAGATAACTAAGTCAAAGCTCGCTTGCAATTGTTCAATTAAATACTGCATCTCTAGAGACGCAAACAGCTCTGTAGAGTTGGGGAGGGGTTGACCCGCTGTTAAGACAAAAAGATTATTGGTGACTTCTGAAGGAATGAACTCGAATTGCGCGACTCTTCTGGAAAGAAGGTCACTCAGTCCCATCTGGTTGGATAAGTTCAACTGGGTGTGAAGCTGCGGCTGATGTAAATTGGCGTCTACTAAGAGGACTCGCTCACCGACGGATGCTGCCTTTTTGGCTAAGTGTAAGGCAACTGTAGACTTGCCATCTCCTGGTGCTGCCGAGCAAACTGTTAACGAGCGAACAGGTGGATTAGAAAGGCGAATGTTGGCATAGAGGGAGTTAATAGCTGCTCGAAATCCAGGATCGAGATTATTGCTGTCCTCCGTTACTTCTATTGAGCTGACCGATGCAGTCAGTGGAATCACTCCTAAAAGGGGCGATCGCAAATCTTCTTCAATCTCCTTGGACGTGTAGAAAATATTTTGTTGTCTGTCTATCAGTACAGCCGCTCCCACACCTAAGAGCAATCCCAACAA
>JBFLZA010000218.1:0-12509 GCA_040756535.1 Cyanobacteriota bacterium | reverse complement strand
GGTTTTAAATATTACTGACACCGAGCGCAATTCAAAACCACACGAATAACAAAAAGTCCTAGCACGGCTCTAGGACTTTACAGGGTATTCATTCCCTCGCTCTATTTGTTGCTTCAATTAGAAGTTATCATGCTCAAGCTTCAGCTCTTCTCTACTCTAAGATTGGTATTTTTGTAAAGTTAGGTTGTATAAAGAAAGACAAAATAAAAAGCCTGACATGAAATTCTTTGCGTAGAAAAACCCCACCCAGGTTCAAGGGTGGGGCTGACTCAGTGGTTATCCGTCTAAAGCGTAAACTTGATATCATCCATTAAGCTTTACCTGATTGGTTCACCTGATGAGGTGAAATTGCCAGCGAGCAGTTGTGAGCAAATCAGGATGGAGAGAGCTATGAATATTGATCTTAAGGAATTTTACCTTTGCGTCCTCTTTATCTTGAATCTCAGCTTTTGCCGACACCTTCGATAAAATTTTAAATTAAGGAAAACGATTCCAAATCATCCCGCCAATCCACAAAGCAAAGTTCTCTAGGATAACTGTATTTCTGTTTTAAACGATCAGCATAAATATCTTTACAAATCTTAGTAGCTACCTCTCTGATAGAAATGTAGCAACTTTCAAGAGAGCCATGAAGCCGGCTTTCTACCGCTACCTGCGAAACTTCAAGAGTTCTAATTTTTTCTTTAAAAGTGTAAGGGCCAGGAATTCCAAGCAACCGAAGGAACTCGTCAGCCGCTTCTAATTGGTTTGTTTGATACTTGATCATTGTTAAAATCCCTTAATAGATGAGTATCAATTTTCTTCGTTGGTAGATATTTATAAAAGTAAAAAGAAATCGTGAAAATTTTGTGAATTTATGACCGACGGGATAAAATTCGCTCAAAATTAGGAGTAGTACTTAAAGGCGTATCGACTTCGCACAGAAGATCCATTTAATATCGAACTTTGTGCGTTTTTTATTCAAAATCTATAAATTTTTGTAACGCTTCTAAGTAAGTGAAAACCTTGTCCCGAAAGGAAATATATCTTTACTTAAAACCCCCTTTCTTTGCTGAATTCATCGATACAAATATAGGCTTATGAAATTCATCATTATATATACCCTAATGGTGTTGAGTCTTTTTTTTGTTTTTTCCTACATTAGCGGCTGGCAACGACTCGCTCAACACTACCGAACTTCCCAGCCACCGCCTCATGACTTTTTACGCGGGCAGTCGGGCAGAATGGGTTGGGTAACGTTTAGGGGAGTTCTAAATGTTGGCACTGGTGCAGATGGGCTTTATCTAAGTATGTTTCCTTTATTTAGGCTCTTTCACCCGCCTCTTTTAATTCCTTGGACTGCTGTTACTAAAGTGGAACTCGTTAAATTCTTGTTTTGGAAAGGATACCGCTTACATATTGGTCAACCCAGAATAACCACTCTGTTCTTGTATAAAGCCGTTTTTCAAAACGCTTGCAGTTTGCTCTATTGCGGAAAAGACCCGGAATATCCCTGGTAAATAAGTTTATAAAATTTAATATATTGCAATATTTGCTTAAAATAAGAGCATCAGCTATCTTCACGCACAACTATACGCACAACTATGTACCTAACTTGGTTAGACAGCAACTCCTGGCTCATTGAACTTGGAAACAAACGCATCCTCATTGACCCCTGGTTGGTGGATTCTTTAGTCTTCGGTAACCTCGACTGGCTGTTTAAAGGTTCGCGGCGTAGCGATCGCTTAATTCCCGAAAACATCGATCTGATTGTTCTATCCCAGGGTTTGGAAGACCATGCTCACCCAGCGACGCTAAAGCAGCTCGATCGCACTATTCCAGTTGTTGCTTCTCCCAACGCCGCTAAAGTGGTGCAGGAGTTGAGTTATACCCAAGTCACCGTACTCAATCATGGGGAAACCTTCACTCTGAATCATCAAATTGAAATAAAGGCAACTCCTGGCTCCTCGATTGGCCCGACGCTTGTAGAAAATGGTTATCTCATCAAAGAATTAACCAGTGGTTTAACACTTTACTACGAACCCCATGGCTTTCATTCCCCATCGGTGAAGGATGCTGCACCCGTCGATGTTGTGATTACTCCAATCGTAGACTTAGCGCTGCCCCTGATTGGCCCAATTATTAAGGGAACAAAGACTGCCTTAGAACTCGCTCAGTGGCTGCAACCTCAAGTAATGCTACCCACAGCATCACCAGGAGATGTGGAATATGGTGGATTGCTGAACTATGCACTTCGGGAGGTGGGAAGTCTTGAGGAATTTCGTGCAAAACTGCAAGCGAATCATCTCTCTACCCAAGTGATTGAGCCTAAACCAGGCGATCGCTTTGAACTGCAACTCAAGCCGCGAGTCTTAGCCAATTAGACACCCTGAGACGAAAGCTCACCACTCGCGTCACGAAAATGCCTAACATTCTAACCTTCCAACCTTTCAACCGACACTGGGGCAACGGCTACGCCGAACAACCTTCCTAGTAGCCTGTGAAATCGGGGAGCAATTGCAGTACAGTTACTTATAGGCGTAACAATGTTTGCAGAGAACAGAAGTTTTGGAACGAATTGAGGTAGCTGAAACCATCCCCCTTCCGGTGGCAGTGGTCTGGGACGCTCACGAGGATATGCGGCTCCTAGAGCGCATTGCTCCTTCTTTCCCTTCAATCCGGCTCAAAGAAACTAACCTTGTTTGTGGCCTGGGCACTCACTTAACATTGAGGTTTGACTTCCTTGGCTTAGGATTTGACTGGCGAGTGAAAATCACCCAATGGGACCCGCCGGTTGGTTTTGTAGACGAACAAGTGAGCGGTCCTTTCCATTTCTGGGAACACACCCATCGTTTCATGGCGATTACGGCTGAATCAACCCGTATTGTCGATGTGGTCAAGTATGAACTGAATCCATTATTGGATGGTACAGTGATTCGCTGGGGTTTGGAAGCGATGTTTAAGTTGCGGATGCATAATCTCAAACAAGCATTGATATCTCAAAGCAATTATTTGCCGTAGTTTTTCCTGGGTTGCGAGTCATGCACATCTGGGATGGTCTACCGTTCAGTTTAAGGGTAATCAATAGGATGAACGGGAATGGCACTCACAAGGGCATTCCCATTAAGGCGATCGCACTTGTAGAGAATGAGGAAAAGCCATGCGAATCCATCATATCGCGATCATTTGCTCGGATTATGAAAAATCAAAAGAATTCTATGTAGACCTTTTAGGATTTTCTATTATTGAAGAAACCTATAGAAAGGAACGGAATTCTTACAAGCTCGACCTGAAGGTTGGAGAAAGCGATCGCATCGAGCTTTTTTCCTTCCCTAACCCACCCCAAAGACCCAGTACTCCTGAAGCTTGTGGCTTGAGACACTTAGCGTTTGAAGTCAACAATATTGATGAATCAGTTGCTCAGTTACAAGCCAAGGGCATATCAGTCGAAGATATTAGGGTCGATGAGATTACAGGGAAGAAATACACCTTCTTTAAAGACCCCGATAACTTACCTCTAGAACTTTATGAAAAATAGTAAATGCATAGTGTAACAGTCTCCCCTCCCCGCATCGGGGAGGGGTTGGGGGAGGGGTCAATCCTCAACACTGAGGACTTTCTCCAAGGAAGATGACCAATCTTGAGTTGTATCGACTGTAGTAACGAGAGATTCTTCAGTATCCGTAAAGGGTTCAGCCGCCGCTTGTTGCTGATTTACTAAGTCAGCAGTAGCATCAGAAACATCCCCAGTCCGGGATAAAAGGCGATCGCGCAAAACCTCTTCCGGTGCCGTGCAATGGATAATCTGGATAGGCAGCTTATGGGGTTCGGCTTGGGCTATTGCTGCTTGCCTTAACGCCTGTCGGTCGTACTTGGCATCTAGAATGACTGGGAAGCCCTGGCTTGCCAACGTGATACCCAATTCTAACAGGCGATCGTAAGTTTTCTGACTCATTGCACTTGTGTACAAATCATCTCCCCCTTTCTGTTCCAAGGGAATACCCGCCAGGTGTTTACGGACTGCATCTGAACGGATATGAATCGCCCCCAAATGCCTTGATAGATATCGTGCTACAGTTGTTTTCCCAGAACCTGACAATCCTGACATCAGCATCAGGCGTCCTTGATTGGTTTTCGTGTATTCCCACGCCAGCCGATAATAATTAGACGCTACCGTTGCTGCCTCTTGCTTGGCATCTTCCGGGACACCGGGGTCATCTAACAAAAAGGAAGTTACTTTCGCTCGCACATACGCCTGCCGACTCAAGTACAACGGTAAGACTTGTAATCCATCCCAGTCCCCCGTCTGCTCTAAATAGGTATTTAAAAAGGCATTTCCTAAATCTTTTCGCCCCCGTGCCTCCAAATCCATCACCGCAAACCCGATATCGTACATGACATCGACAAAGCGGAAGGGTTCATTAAATTCAATGCGGTCAAATAGCTGGATTTTGTCAGGCCAAAGACAAATATTTCTTAAATGTAAATCCCCATGACATTCCCGAATCCGGTCATTTTCTCGGCGGGTTGTAAATAACTCTTGGCGCTGTTCAAAGAATGTATCGGTAAACTGTTTAGTTTCCTCAAATTGTTGTTGAGTTTGAGGGCCACCGATGTAGTTTTCAGTTTGCTGGTAATTTTCGTCAAATGCCTCACGAATTTTCGACACATCCCCAAAGCTGCGGATGTAATCGTTTGTTTTGGCATGGGTATGAAATTGGGCAACAATCCGCCCTAATTCCTCCATGTGCGCTTCTGTCAGTTTCCCCTGCTCAAACAGATTGATAAATAGCGTATCTTGGGGAAACTGGCACATTTTCAGCGCGTATTCCACGGGTTGATCGGCACCACCCAATACAAACTTGCCATCGGCTTGAGCGATCGGCAATACCTCTAGATAAATCTCTGGTGCGATTGGCTGATTCATCCGCAATTCTTCCAAACAGAAATGCTGCCGCCGCTCCAATGTTGAAAAATCTAAAAAGCCGAAATTGACAGGTTTTTTGACTTTATAAGCATAATCACCTGTGAGAAAGACATAGGAAACGTGAGTTTGTATCAACTGAATGGGTTCTGTGACTGGGTGGGGATAAAACCCAGGCTCCATCATTTGCTCGATCAAGGCAGGAACATCTGTCTGTGTCATCTCGGTTCAAAATAACCCTTAATCACCTGAACATATGAATTATGAATGCGGAATTACTTTACCTGCCCTAAGTGCAGCTTTCTACAAACCGATAAAAAACCAGGGACAATTTTATCCCTGGTTTAACGATCTCATGGGCAGACTTCAGGGAGATTAACTTTAAGCTTCTGCTGGAGTGCCTGCTTCTGCCGATTCTGTTGCTGTTGCAGTGCGAGGTGCAGCAATGTTGACAACAGTTTCCCCTGGTTCAATCAGAACTGAAACGCCTTCTGGCAAAACAAGTTCGCCCACATGCAGAATATCCCCAATCTGCATGTGAGAAATATCAACATCAATGGTTTCAGGGATTTTATCGGGATCACACCGCATCGGAAGTTCCGAGATCACGAGGTCAACGACTCCTCCTTCTTTAAGGCCCGCAGCATTTCCCAGCAAATTTAGGGGCACCGTCACATCGATAGGGCCATGAGCTGCAACGGAGAAAAAGCTGAGGTGATAGACGTTTTTCTTCCAGGGATGAGCTTGGACTTCCCGCAGAAGCGCTTTACCTTTCCAGGGAAGCTCAGGGACATTGACCTGAACGAGTGTGTTGTTAACCGTGGCTTGTTTGAGTAGCGTTTCGGCCTCTTTGGCGTTCAAGGTCAGGGAAACAGATTCCGTTCCGTTGTGACCATAGAGAACCGCAGGGATTAAACCCGAACGACGCAAGGCTTTTGGCTTGCTGCCTTCGGGTCGTTTTTGACATTCAACTGTAACTTCCATCTGTTGTAGCTTTTATAGGGTTTCAAGTTTTAACGACAGCCCGATCTTAGATTTTAGATTGCTGATGTCAGAATTAGTGGTTGAACTAAAATCCTTGCATCTAAACTCTAAAGTTTCTAGGCTCCGGATGATACGGGTGTACCATTAGCATCTAGAAGTGCCCGTTTAGGACCGTGAATCGGGTCTTCTACTATAATCGTTTGGTCGCGGCTAGCTCCTAAAGAGACGAGGGCAATGGGGACTTCCATCAACTCGGCCAGGAATTTCAGATAATCTAGCGCCTGTTTCGGTAAGTCCTCTAAAGCCTTACAGTGATCGGTAGATTGTTGCCAACCCGGCATGGTTTTGTAGATAGGTCGGCATCGAGAAAACAGGCGAGCACTACTGGGAAAGTGCTGGCAGTGTTTGCCGTCAATTTCGTAGGCGACGCAAACTTTGATTTCTTCTAGTGTATCGAGAACATCGAGTTTAGTAATGGCTAAACAGTCGATGCCATTGATGCGAACCGCGTAGCGACCAATAACCGCATCGAACCAACCACAACGGCGGCGGCGACCAGTCGTTGTGCCGAATTCTGCGCCGCGATCGCACAATATTTCTCCGAGTTCATCATTGAGTTCTGTGGGGAACGGTCCTTCTCCCACACGGGTTGTGTAAGCTTTCGCCACACCAATCACCCGGTCGATCATCGTCGGCCCCACACCTGCACCTACGCAAGCTCCACCAGCAACGGGATTGGAGGAGGTCACGTAGGGATAAGTACCGTGATCTAAATCTAGCAGTGTCCCTTGAGCGCCTTCAAACAATATGTTGCGTCGCTGCTGAATCGCTTCGTATATCTTCAACGAGCAATCTACAACATGGGGACGTAACCGTTCTGCATACTCTAAATACTGCCCAATTACTGTATCCGGATCTAAAGGCGGTACATCATACAGTTTTTCTAAAATGACATTTTTATAATTAATCGTCCAGTGTAGCTGTTTTGGCAGGGCTTCTGAGTCCATCAGATCCAAAACCCGAATGCCAATGCGATCTGATTTATCAGCATAAGTAGGACCAATTCCTCGACCTGTAGTGCCGATTTTATGATTGCCCCGACGCTCTTCCGATGCCTGGTCAATTAACCTGTGGTAGGGCATCGTCACATGGGCCGTCTCTGAAATCAGCAGATTTTTCGTAGAAATGCCTAGTGCTTCAAGTTGGTCGAGTTCATCAATTAAGACTTGCGGGTCAATGACTGTACCAGAGCCAATAATGCACTGTGTGTCGGGATACAAAATCCCAGAGGGAATGAGGTGCAGCTTGAAGGTTTGACCTTGGACGACTACCGTGTGCCCAGCATTGACACCCCCCTGGTAACGGACGACGACATCTGCTGAACGACTCAGTAAATCTGTGACTTTACCTTTTCCTTCATCGCCCCATTGGGCACCGATTACAACAACGTTAGCCAAGGGTTTTTTTAAAATTCTAAAGTTTTCACAAATTACAATTATTATCATCCAACGTAACGGGTGTCAACTTGGAAGTAGCAATAAATCCTGACCCAAAGCGGAGATCTCTTTGTGTCTCCTCTACTCTCAAGGTGATGCTCACTCTACCAACAAGCGCATTGGCTTTTACAACACCAGTTCATTGCCCGACGGCGTTGACGCTAGCGTTACCCAATCCCAGCAGGAGGTTTTTGTGACTTTATACGCTGATTTACATCGCCATCTTGGTGGTTCGGTTGTACCTCGCATTCTCTGGCGGTATTTCCAACGCCACAATTCTGATATGGCGCAGCGGTTTCCTGAATATCCAGAATTCGAGGAGTTTTACACACGCCCGCGAGACACTCTTGATGAGTATCTAGAACTGCACACGCTAGTGGAAAGTGTTCAAACGATAGATACGTTGCCGTATTTCATCTACCGCCTCATTCGTGGGGCCCATATCTTTGAAAATTTGGCGTATTTGGAGTTACGCTACACTCCTTATCTCCGCACCTCTGAGGAGTTAAGTCAGTCTGAACGAATTGACCAAATGGCGCAAATCGTTGAGATTGTGGGCAAAGCGAGTCAGGTTCCTGATTATCAGATGGTAACCAGTCAAATCCTGTGTATGCACTCGCGGTTACCCTATGAGGTGAACAAGGCGATTGTTGACCTTGCGGCCCAAGCCAAGGAGTATGTCTGTGCGGTGGATTTGGCTGGGGGAGATGCCCATTATGCCGAGCGTTTGGATGAATTTATCGGATTGTACAAGTATGCGCGATCGCTCGGTCTGAAAACAACGGGACACCTCTATGAAACCCCAGATGGCTGTTACCCCAAACTACTGCCGTATCTGATGCGAATTGGTCACGGCATCCAGATTCCCCTGAAGTATCCAGAGTTATTACCCGAACTGCAACAGCAGGGGCAATGCTTGGAAGTCTGTCCGACTACTTACATCAAAACAGGTACGCTGGACGATATCCGGCAGCTCAAAGAGGTGTTTGACCGCTGTTTTGATGCAGGTGTAGACATTGCAATTTGCACGGATAATGCGGGATTACACAATGTCCGTCTGCCATTTGAGTATGAAAACTTACTGACTCTAGATGTCATTGATTTTGAGCAATTGCAAGTTTGCCAAGATGCTGCCTTCCGCCATGCCTTTGCTTGGCCTCACCCTCAAGGCCCAACTTCACTGTTAACGGGATTACTGAAAACTGAAGCAACAAAGACCTTAGCTGTTAATAGCTAGTAGCCATTAACTATGAGTCATTATTAGCTAATGATTGGTGGCTAAGCAGGTGAGCGTAAATCAACCTCACACCCTCCAAGTCGGGTTTCTTGAAAAAACCCGACTTCTCGACCCTTTGCTTTAATTTCCCCCCTTGGGTAACACTTTTAAACCTAATTTGCTAGGGAATTAATTCAGTCAACCAAACCTTTAATTAAAGCCTTATCATCGGTAATCTCTAGCTCATTTACTTTTAAGTTTTCGAGTTTTAGAGATAAATGCAAATTTCGTTCAATTTCTTCTTGAGAAATTCCCAAACGCTGAGCAAGCTCTGGAATACTTAAACTTAAATTTCCCAACTTGATTTTTGTAGTTTCATCCAACTTTACTTTTCCATTCTCTATTTTGGGCTGACCTGAAATTGCCACATAAAGTTTTTGCTTTTCTAGGAAAGGAAGAGTTGTCACCACTTTATCCAAGGCAGCTATTTCCCGTTCAGCTAGTTGATTTTTGGATAGATTTTCCAAATTGATGACTGTTCCAATTTCTAGGATGCCATCTTTGATAGTAGTGTTAAGTCCTGGAGTACTGGCGAGAACTGAATTAAGCCTCAAATCTTGAGCAACTGTTGTCATAACCAGAGTATTGACTTCCTGGTTGTTGAGTTCTAATTCGACGCTTTTACTAGTAGAGGGTTCCTGTTGATGGGAATCCGAATTAAACTCACTCAAAGACTCAGATTGAGCCTTGCTACGGGAACCAAGAACAAGCGTATTATCTGCTGCGATCGCTTGCGATTTAGCAATACTTGTCTTCACTTTTTCTCGCAGTCTAGCTTGAGCAGCCATCAGTTCTGAAGAACTATTCCCGTCAAGCTTTTGCTGTGTCAGGGGGGATTGAGTTTTATACCATTCAGGAATCTGAGTGGCTTGCTGCCAATAGTAATAAACAAAGGCAAGACCGCCACAGCTACAAAGCAAAAAAATCAGAATAAGCTTTTTCATTGAGTTCATCATGATCACTTTGGGTGTATAGTATTCATGCTTTCCCCAGAAAAGAGATAAAAGATGAGTAATATAGTGTCCGACATCGCTGTGAAAACCATGAACGGTGAGTCGAAGCCGCTAACAGAATACGCTGGAAACGTTCTCTTAATTGTCAATGTTGCTTCCTACTGCGGTTATACTCCCCAGTATGCGGGACTCGAACAGTTAAACCAGAAATACCGAGAAGCGGGATTACGCATCTTGGGGTTCCCCTGTAATGATTTTGGAGCACAGGAACCTGGTAGCAACCCTGAAATTGTGCAATTCTGCACGAAAAACTATGGTGTTACCTTTGATCTATTCGATAAAGTTCATGCTAAGGGTTCCGAGCAGCACCCATTATATGCACGACTCACAAATGCAGTAGAACCATCTGGAGATGTTGCCTGGAATTTTGAAAAGTTTTTGGTGAATAAGCAGGGTGAAGTCGTCGCTCGTTTCAAGAGTAGCGTGAAGCCAGACTCACCGGAGTTGATAGCTGTTATAGAGAGAGAGTTAGCCAAATAGTAAAGAAATGAAGGTTGCAATTATTGGCTGTGGTTATGTGGGTACAGCACTTTCCCGCTACTGGAACCAAGAGTTAGGGTTTTTTGTCACGGCTACCACAACCACCCCTGAACGTGTAGCCCCCCTCGAAGAAGTCGCCCAGCGCGTTGCTGTCGTAAACGGCAATGACATTGAAGGGTTACAAGCGGTGGTGCAAGACCAGGATACTGTGGTCTTAAGTATTGGGGCTAGGAATGCCCAAGTGTATGAACAGACCTATCTGCACACTGCACAAACCCTCGTATCCGCTCTCAAACAAGCTTCGACAATACAACAGCTCATTTACACGGGAAGTTATGCTGTCTACGGTGACAAAGGTGGAACGTGGGTAGATGAAGAATCTACTATTGCACCTGCTAATCCCAATGGTGAGATACTGGCTCAAACTGAACAAGTGTTGTTGTCTGCTTCGAGCGATCGCTTCAATGTTTGTATCCTGCGACTGGGAGGAATTTACGGTCCCGGTCGGGAACTGGTAAAAATATGGGGTCGAGTAGCAGGCACAACCCGCCCCGGTAATGGTTCTGATGCCACCAATTGGATTCACTTGGATGATATCGTTGCCGCCATTGAATTCGCTCGTCGGAACCGCCTCCAAGGGATTTACAACCTGGTTGACGATGCACACCTTACTAGCTATGAACTACTCGAACAGGTTTGTGAAAAGCACGGTTTACCTAAGGTTATCTGGGATTCTTCGGCTGCAAGTGTCCGACCCTACAATGCACGGGTGTCAAATCAGAAGCTCAAAAATGCCGGATATCAGCTCATTCATCCCCAGATGGTTGTGTAGTTCATCGGACTCTGTCTTAAAAATAGAAGTCAGGAGTTAGGAGTCTCCGAGTCAGGAGGCAGAATTCAGGAGAGATTGATTTTCATCCAAGGTTTGTGAACGCCAGTTCATGGGGGTCTCTTGTGATCCAGAAGATTACCGATTTCTCTGTCCCCCTACCTCCCCAACTCCTGGGCATAGATATTCTTAGAGTGGGAAGAAAGTAAGGGCGCGATCGCACGGATTTGTTACGAGGATTCCTTGATTATTGCCACTAATCAAGGAAAGTAAACTTTGGTTAAATCCGTGTTCTCCGCTAAAAATTGGATGCTAATTTTTTAATAGGCACAACGAAGTCAACTCTTCGTACCAAATAAGTGAATTCGAGCCTGTGTCTCCTGCTCTAATTCAGCGCTATACCCCATTGGAACACATCCATTCTCCAAAAAATCATATGCTCCTCAGCTTATTGAGGCGGAATATTTACCTTAATAATTACTGAGTATAAGAGCAAAGATATCCGGCTTTTCGGTTTAAGTAGGGTGTGAATCTGATGTTAGGATAGTGGTGTTAGGATGTCCACCTTTAGTTGATTGGCTCTTAATTTTCTTAGTTTCTGTTTTTGACGTTAATCCTAATTTGAACGACTCCGACCGTTTATTACTTCTGTGCTAACCCGCCAACATATGGCGGGTGTAGTTATTTTTAGGCATTAATAGGTAGAAAATTCTTCGCTAAATTTCGCTGCACAGCCTTTCCGACCCTTAATGATGAGATGGGCCGGAAAGCCCGTTCAGTGTATGCAATGAAAGTTGGCGCTACAGCTTACCACACTTCATCGATTGGTGGTGGTTCTACACTTTGAAAACCGATGCCCCATTCATAATGCCCTGGTTCGGTTGATAGGGGTTGTTGGGATACAGCGGCAGGCTTATCGTCACTCTCAGAAGCAGGATTCAAAGAATGAATTGGGTTCTGAGAATGAATAGCACTGATCCAGCTATTGCCGCTACTCTTTTTCGGTGGCATGGTATTTGTCTCTGGAATGCTACCTTCTCGATCAAGCAAGTCACTCAGATGATGTAACCCTTCACACAACTTATGCAAGTGCAAGCATCGGTAATTGGCTGCTTGCCAGTCTCCTGCTTCAAGTGCCTCAACGTATCCCTTTTGTAAGGCTCTGATTAATCTCAACTGGGTTTCGATGATTGGATAAGTGATTGCCATTGGTTTTGCTGTGGTTATATTCGCTCCGGCCTATACCCCTAAGGCATCTCCGTATTAATCAAGAGACAAGGCTTTTCTGTATAAAGCTTTCAGGCAAAATTCTGTTTAACCGAAACACTTACAAAAAGTTTTGTTAAAGGAAAGGAGATGGGGATGAAGGTTGCGTAGTGGAACGGTTGCTGGAGAGTATCGATTTTCACGTAGCGGGTAGTGTCAGGCGAGAAGGTTTCAGAGCTGATACCCTTTTGAATTTTAGATGCAAGGATTTTGGATGCAAGGATTTTAGAACCCTCGCCAGTTGGCCGTTTGGTAAATTCCA